>JAXDNZ010000028.1:0-4707 GCA_034669185.1 Hyphomicrobiales bacterium | reverse complement strand
AGATCGCGCGGCATGGCGACAGCGTCGGGTTCTGCCTCAGCAAGGGCCTGAGCGCGCCGTTCGGCTCGGTGCTGTGCGGATCCGCCGATTTCATCGAACGGTGCCGCGCCTATCGCCGCATGGTCGGAGGCGGCATGCGTCAGGCCGGCATCATGGCGGCCGCAGGGCTCGTCGCGCTCGACGGCATGGTCGAGCGCCTCGCCGAAGATCACCGTCGCGCGAAAAAGATCGCCGAAGGCATCCAGCGCATCGACCAGCGCCTTGTCGACCCACGTCTCGTCGAGACCAACATCGTGATGATCGACGTGGCGTATTCCGGGTCCAACGCAAAACGCTGGATCGCGGCGCTCGAAGCGGCAGGTTTGCGGTCGGGAGCCTGGAGCCCGAGGTCGCTGCGGCTGGTGACGCATCGTCACATCGATGACGCGGCAGTCGAGCGCACAATCGAGACGTTCCGCTCGGTCTTTGCGCCGCAGGATCGCTCTGCGTTGACAAGGCGGGCGAGCTGATTGTCGGCTAAATGAGATCGACAGGGCCGAAGATGACGAGTTGGACAGCTCCGAATGATCCGCTGGGATCGTTCTGCCGCGAGAATCATGCCGCACTGAAAGGCTCCGGGCCGGGCGCACTGGCAGGCTTCACTTTCGCGGTGAAGGACGCGTTCCACATCGCGGGCGTGCGCACTGGCTTCGGCCAGCCGGACTGGCTGCACACGCACGAAGCCCCTCGCGAAACCGCTGCGGCGGTCAGCGCGGTGCTCGCCGCCGGCGCCGACATGGTCGGCAAGACCCATTGCGATGAGCTTTGTTACAGCCTGACCGGTGAGAACGTGCATTTCGGCACGCCGGTGAATGTGAATGCGTCCGGCCGCGTACCGGGCGGTTCGTCGAACGGCTCGGCTGCCGCGGTCGCGGGCGGGCTCGTTGATTTTGCCTTCGGCACCGATTGCGGCGGGTCGATTCGGATTCCAGCGAGCTATTGCGGCATCATCGGGTTGCGCCCGACGCACGGACGCGTGTCCGCCGAGGGCGTATTGCCTTTCGGTCCAAGCTTTGACGTGGTCGGCTGGTTCGCGCGCGACATTGGGCTTTTCGAGAAAATCGGCAACGTGCTGCTCGGCGCAGACAGGGCGCAGCCTGCGAAGCGCGTCATTATCGCCGAAGATGCCTGGAGCGAGGTCGAGCGGCCGGTCGCCGATGCGCTGACGTCTGCGGCCGACAAGGCCAGAGCCGTCCTCGGTAGGACAGAGCAGGTGCGCGTCAGCCCCGAAGGCCTCGGCGCCTGGTTTGAGACCTTTCGGACACTGCAGGCAGCGGAGATCTGGGCGACACTGGGTGCCTGGGTGACGAAAGCAAGGCCGAGGCTTGGGCCGGGCGTCAAGGAACGCTTCGAATACGCCGCAACGATCACACCGGAACAAGTCGCGGCAGCGGACGCCAAGCGCCGCGCGATCGCCGCGCATGTCGAAAGCCTCCTTGGCGAGGACGGCGTCATCTGTCTGCCGACATCACCCCGAGCCGCTCCGCTGCGCGGCACCCCCGCCGATCAGGTTGAGGTCGAATATCGCAATCAGGCGCAGCGGATTCTTTGTGTCGCCGGACTATGTGGTCTGCCGCAGATCAGCCTGCCGATGGCGACGATCGATGGTCTGCCGCTCGGACTCTCATTGCTCGGCACGCGCAACTCGGATCGCGCGCTGCTTGCGCTGGCGGCACGTGTACTGGCCTAGCAATCCAGCGTCGTCTGGCGCTCCCAATCCGTGAGATGGCGCGAATAGGCGTTCCAGTCGTCGTGCTTGAGCTTGAGATAGGATTTGGCGAGATCCTCGCCGAGACCATCCCGCAGCACGTCCGCCTTCTCAAATGCACGCAACGCATCGAGCAGATTGAGCGGCAGGCGCTTGGCCCCCTTCACTGTATGTCCCTGTGTGTACATGTCGATGTCGAGGCGCTTGCCCGGATCGCGCTTGTTGCGCATGCCATCCAGGCCGGAGACCAGCAGCGCTGCCTGTAGCAGATACGGATTGGCCGCCCCATCTGCGAGTCGCAGCTCGAACCGCCCGGCGTCCGGAATGCGGATCATGTGGGTGCGGTTGTTCCCCGCATAGGTGATCGTGTTCGGCGACCAGGTGGCGCCGGATAGCGTCGGTGGCGCGTTGATGCGCTTATAGGAGTTCACCGTCGGATTGGTGATCGCCGCAAGTCCGGTGGCCGAATGCATGATGCCGCCGATGAAATGGTAGCCGAGCTGCGAGAGGCCGAGCTCGCCTTTCGGGTCGTCGAACAGGTTCTTTCCGTTGTGCCACAGCGACACATGCGCGTGGCAGCCATTGCCGGTGAGGTTTGCGAACGGCTTGGGCATGAAGGTCGCGCGCAGTCCGTGCTGCTCGGCGATCGACTTGACCATGAACTTGAAGAACGCGTGCCTGTCGGCGGTCTTGAGCGCCGAGTCGTACTCCCAGTTCATCTCGAACTGGCCGTTGGCGTCCTCGTGGTCGTTCTGGTACGGCCCCCAGCCCAACGTGATCATGCAATCGCAGATCTCGGTGATGGTCGCGTAGCGGCGCATCAGCGCCTGCTGATCGTAACAGGGCTTGGCCTGCGTGTCGGCACCGTCCGAGATCGCGCTGCCATCGGGCAGGATCAAGAAATATTCGCATTCGACGCCGGTCTTCATGTCGTAGCCATCTCTGGCGGCGTCGGCGATCGCGCGCTTGAGCACTTGGCGCGGGTTCTGGGTCACCGGCTTGCCGTCCATCATGAGGTCGCCGGTGACCCAGGCAACCTCCGGCTTCCATGGGAGCTGGATCGCGGTATCGAGGTCGGCCATGACGAGAATGTCGGCATGTGCCGGCGTCATGTCGAACCACACCGCGAAACCCGCAAACCCGGCGCCGGCCTTCGCCATGGTATCGATCGCGGTCGCCGGCACGATCTTGGCGCGCATGGTGCCGAACAGGTCGACGACCGAGATCAGGAAATACTTGATGCCATTCTTTTTCGCGTAAGCTCCAAACGACGTCATTATGTCCCCCGCGTTCGACCTTAGTCGCCGCTTTTCCCCGGAATCCAGTTCGTTCCCGCAAGCGGCACCTGCGCCATCGCGGCGGACTCCACCGTCAATGCGACGAGGTCCTCCGGCTCAAGATTGTGCAGGTGCGACTTGCCGCAAGCGCGAGCGATCGTCTGGGCTTCCAGCGTCAACACCGATAGATAATTCGCAAGCCGACGTCCCGCCGCCACCGGATCGAGCCGCCTCGTCAGCTCCGGGTCCTGCGTGGTGATGCCGGCGGGATCGCGACCGTCGTGCCAGTCGTCATAGCTGCCGGCTGTGGTGCCGAGCTTGCGGTATTCGTCCTCAAGCGATGGATGGTTGTCGCCGAGCGCAATCAGGGCGGCTGTGCCGATCGAGACCGCGTCAGCGCCGAGCGCCAGCGCCTTGGCGACATCGGCTCCGCTCCGGATGCCGCCCGACACAATCAGTTGCACCTTGCGGTGCATGTCGAGGTCGATCAGCGCCTTCACGGCCGGTCGGATCGCGCCGAGCGTTGGGATGCCGACATGCTCGATGAACACGTCCTGCGTCGCAGCGGTGCCGCCCTGCATCCCGTCGAGTACGACGACATCGGCGCCGGCCTTCACGGCAAGCGCCGTGTCGTAGTACGGCCGCGCCGCACCGATCTTGACGTAAATCGGCTTCTCCCAGTCGGTGATCTCGCGCAGCTCGTTGATCTTGATTTCCAGATCGTCCGGGCCGGTCCAGTCCGGATGACGGCACGGCGAGCGCTGGTCGATGCCTTCCGGCAGGGTACGCATGCGGGCGACGCGCTCGGAAATCTTCTGCCCCAGCAGCATGCCGCCGCCGCCGGGCTTGGCACCCGGGCCCACGACGATTTCGATCGCGTCGGCTTTGCGCAACTGGTCGGGCTCCATGCCGTAGCGCGACGGCAGGACCTGATAGACCAGCGTCCTGGAGTGCTCGCGCTCCTCCGCGGTCATACCCCCGTCGCCGGTCGTGGTGGACGTGCCGGCGATGGAAGCGCCGCGGCCCAGAGCTTCCTTCGCAGGGGCCGAGAGCGAGCCGAAGCTCATGCCGGCGATGGTCACCGGGATCTGCAGCGTGATCGGTTTTTTCGCGTGGCGCGCGCCCAGCGTCACGTCGGTACCGCAGCGCTCGCGATAGCCTTCGAGCGGATAGCGGCTGATCGAGGCGCCGAGGAACAGAAGATCGTCGAAATGCGGCAGCTTGCGCTTCGCGCCGAAGCCGCGGATGTTATAGATGCCGGTCGCGGCGGCGCGGTGGATCTCGGCAATCGCATACGCGTCGAACGTCGCCGACGGACGCGGCGGCGTTGTGGCGCGCTTGTCGCCGGCGCCCATCAGTACTGACCTGCATTGTCGACGTGAAAATGGTAGAGCTTGCGCGCCGAGCCGTAACGCCGGAATGCCGAAACATCGATACCGACGCCGGCGTCATCGAGCAGCGTGCGCAGTGCCGCCTTGTGCTCGTCGCGCATCTCTTTCTGTACGCAATCGGCGCCAAGGCTTTTCACGTTGCCGCGCACAAACAGCCGCGCCTCGTAAAGCGAGTCGCCGAGCGCATCACCGGCGTCGCCCAGCACGACGATGTTGCCGGCTTGCGCCATGAAGGCCGACATGTGGCCGACCGAACCCTTGACCACGATGTCGAGGCCGCGCAACGCAATGC
>JAXDNZ010000027.1:0-2815 GCA_034669185.1 Hyphomicrobiales bacterium | reverse complement strand
CTTCCGGCCGGGGCTGAAATCCATCGCGACGTTCATCGAGGAGGTCATCGTCCCGCGCGTCATCGGCAAGGACGCGACCGCCGTCGAGGCGATCTGGCGCGACCTGTGGAATTTCACGATGACCTATGGCCGCGGCGGCATCGCCTGCATGGCGATGTCGGCGCTCGACATCGCGTTGTGGGATGCGGTCGGCAAGCGCGCGAACCTGCCGCTGCACCGGCTGTGGGGTCACTACCGCTCGAAGATTCCGATCTATGGCTCAGGCTGTTTCCGCGGCGCCGGCGGCGACGGGATGATCGAGAAGGCGCTCGCTTACGTGAAGCAGGGCTACAAGGCGATCAAGATGCAGGTCGCGCACGTGCACACGCTGGCGCAGGACCTCGACAACGTGCGGCGCATGCGCGAGGCGGTCGGGCCGGACATCGACATCATGATCGATGTCAACATGGGGTGGGACGCGGCGACCTCGATCGAGATGGGGCGCAAGTTCGAGCAGTACAACATCTACTGGCTCGAGGAGCCGGTGCCGGCCGACGACTTCGCGGGCTATCAGCGCATCGCTGCCGCGCTCGACATGCGCGTGGTCGGCGGCGAGACGCACTTCACACGCTACGACCTGCGGCCGTTCTTCATCAATCCATGCCTGCCGATCCTGCAGCCCGACCCGATGCGCGGCGGCATGACTGACCTGCGCAAGATCGCGACGCTCGCCGATACCTGGGGCATCACCATCGCGCCGCATCTCTTTCCCGAGCTGAACGTGCACCTGCTCGCCTCGATCCCGAACGGCATCTGGGCCGAGAACATGGGCCTGATCGACGATCTCTGGGTCGACCCGCCGCAGATCGCCGACGGCTTCATCACGGCGCCGGAGCGCCCGGGGCACGGGCTCCGGTTCAAGGAGGAGGTGCGGAAGGACTTCGTCGTGTAGGAGGCGCCGGACCTACCGGCACGCCCTCATGCACCGGCCGAGCTCGACCGAGCACATCCGCGTCTCGCCTCGCGCGCAAGGCTCGTAATCTCCGTACTTCGCACGGCATCTCGCCTCGCAAGTCTGCCGCCGCGATGCCGCAAGCGTGACAGCGCCCGGGAGGCCGCGCTCCAGGCCCGCACCTAGCGGCGCGGCTTGCAACGACGTCGCGGCGAGGACATTGGCGGCAATCGCGATCGCGATGAGGATTTTCATAAGTACTCCGGCGCGGTGGTTTGAAAGCGGCTGATGGATCGTACCTGACTTGAATATTGAATGCACGACCGGCACGCGAGCCTCGGCACGCAGCCTTGACCCAGCTCCGCTCCGCCACCTGCTCGAGCTTCTTGCTCAGCACCCAGGAGAGGCCGAGGAACACGACCAGCATCACCAGGCCGATACCCGAGGACGTATCGTTCATGACCTTTTCGGAGAGCTGGCCGAACGCATACCCCGCCGAGACGGTGGCGCAGGACCACAGGCCGGCGGCGACGAAGTTGAGCGCGAGAAACGTTGACCACGGCAGCCGCGACATGCCGTAGGCAAAGCCCGCGACGCCGCGGATGCCGTGCGGGAAGCGGTGGACCAGGATCATCCAGCCATAGTGCCGGTCCGCCAGCTTGGCGGCGATCTGCACCATGCGCTCCAGCCGCGGAAAGGATCCGAGCCAGCGCGTCCCGAAGCGGCGCCCGATCCAGAAGCGGACCACGTCGCCCACGAAACTGCCGAGCCAGCAGGCGACGATCAGCGGACCCAGTCCGAGCGCGCCGGATGACGCCGCATATCCGCCGAACAGCACCAGCAGCAGGCTGTGCGACGTCGCGAAGGCAAACATCATGCTGTAGGCCGCATCGCCGTTCTGGCGGATGAGCTCGAAGAACGACGCAAGATCGGTCGGATACAGCACCATGGCACAGCGATAGCACCGTCCGGCCAAGTCTCCAACGAGGCGCGATGCCGGACCGCCGCGCCGATCGGTCGCGGCCTCCGGCGTTGCGCGCCTGACCGCAAACCGCCGCAAACGCGCGCGAGCGTGCCAGCCGGGAACGGGCCTATCCGATCATGCCGGACGACGTGAAGACACCCGCGGGTGCGCGCACCGCCGCCATTGTCCTGAGCGTCGTCTGCGGCCTGCTCTGGATCGTCATCGCGCCGAGCCTTGGCGGGCTCGGCCGCAGCGATCCGGCCGGCAACGCGATGGCGCAAGGCTTCGCGGGCCTCGGCCTCATCCTGCTCTGGCTATTGCTGTCGATCCTCGCGCTGATCGCCGCGACCAAAGGCGCGATGCCGTCATGGACGCGCCCTGCCCTCCTGCTGGTTCCTGCGTCGGGGGTCGCCGCGCTGGGCGCGCTCGAACTGCTCGCCCGGCCCGGACATCCGCCCGGACACTGGCCGATGCTGATCCCGCTGTTCGTCCCGCCGCTGATCGTTACCTACTGCCTCTGGGCGCTGCTGCGCCCGCCGATGACCGGGCAGCGCGCGGCCGCCCTGCTCGGCGCCATCGCGGTGCTGAGCGCCGCGATCGTGCCGCTGACCGTCGTCCGCAGGACCACGATTGCACAGGAGGAGAACACCAGCGCGAGCCAGCGCGCCACGGTCGCCAGCCTTCCGGCCGATGCGCCGCTGTGGGACTTCGTGCCGTTTCTCGACGCACGTGATCAGCGCATCGGCAACGAAGCCCGCGCGCGCATCCGGGCGCTTGCGCGCCGGCAAGCCGACGCCGAGGCGATGCTCGCGCGCGGCGACTTCCCGCTCGGGTATCTGGGCGCGTTCGCGCTCGAGCTGACGCCGTCGCTTTGCGAGAAGGCGCGCGCATTGTTGCGCCAGCGCGCCGCGGCGCTCGTG
>JAXDNZ010000026.1:0-3015 GCA_034669185.1 Hyphomicrobiales bacterium | reverse complement strand
CGCGTCGAGTCCGTGCTGCTGATCGGCGCCGCGCAGATCCTCTTTCTCAAGGTGCCGGATCACGCGGCGGTCGATCTGGGCGTGCGCCTCGCGCAGGGCGACCGCCGCGCGGCGCGCTATCCGGGGCTGGTCAACGCGGTGCTGCGGCGGCTCACGCGCGAAGGACCCGCGCTGATCGCCGATCTCGATCCGGTGCCGCTCGATACGCCGCCCTGGCTGCTCGCGCGCTGGCGGCGTACCTTCGGTCACGCGACCGCGCACGCGATAGCGATCGCGCACGGCCACGAGCCGCCGCTCGATCTCACCCTGAAGGCGGGCGCGGAAAGCTGGGCGCCGCGCCTGCGCGGGCGCCTGCTCCCCACGGGCAGCGTACGGACCGCCGCGCAAGGCCAGGTCTCGCTGCTGCCCGGCTATACGGAGGGCGTGTGGTGGGTGCAGGACGCCGCCGCGGCGCTGCCGGCGCGCCTGCTCGGCGATATTGCGGGCAAGAGCGTCGCCGATCTGTGCGCCGCCCCGGGCGGCAAGACCGCGCAGCTTGCGCTCGCCGGCGCACATGTGACCGCGGTCGATCGCTCGGCCAGCCGACTTGCGCGCGTACGCGACAATCTGGCGCGGCTCGGACTCGCGGCCGAGACGGTCGCCGCCGATGCCACCGAATGGCAGGCGGGTCCGTTCGATGCGGTGCTGCTCGATGCGCCGTGCTCGTCGACCGGCACGATCCGGCGCCATCCCGACGTCGCCTGGCTCAAACGCGAGGCCGACCTGACCTCGCTCGCCGACCTGCAGCGAAGGCTGCTCGACCGTGCGGTGGGGTTGGTGAAGCCCGGCGGCGTGATCGTCTACTGCACGTGCTCGCTCGAGCCGGAGGAGGGCGAGGCCCAGGTCGAGGCGCTGCTCGCGCGCGAGCCCTCGGTGCGGCGGCGGCCGCTCCAAGCCGGAGAAATCGGCGCGATCGACGAGTTCCTCAGCCCCGCCGGGGACCTGCGGACGCTCCCTTGCCACTGGCCCGACCCCGATCCGCGCATGGGCGGGCTCGACGGCTTCTATGCGGCGCGCCTCGAACGAGCCTGAACGGCGCCCTGTTTCGGTTGGCCCGGAGTCCGTCGGACGCTATCTTGGCGAATCCTGGCGGGAGACGGCCGCGCCACGCGCGCGATCAGCAAAGGCGAGTACCGGTTTTGCGTCCGATCGCGCGCTAAACTACTAAGATAACGCATGATCTCGTCGGCGAACCGGTTCCGCTTCGCCGGATCTTGCGCAAGGGGTTGAAACGCGTCCATGGCCCGGGGGTCCATCGCGGAAAACACCAAGGTGACCGCGTTCGCGCTGCGGCGCGGGCTGCGCACCGGCATGAGCCGGCTCAACGCGCATCCGTTGCTGCGCTGGCGGTTCACCCCGGCGGTGGCCGACCGGCTGCTGATTGCCCCGCAGGATCTGCGCACCGCCGACCCGACGCGCGCGAGCGAGATCTATGCCGGGCGCTTCGCCTTCGCGGGCAAGATCGTGATCTGCGACGGCGGCTCGCCTTTCGACGTGGAGCCCCCGTCCGAGGAATGGGCCGACATGCTGCTCGGCTTTGGCTGGTTGCGCCATCTGCGCGCCGCGGAGTCCGGGATCACGCGCGGCAACGCGCGGGCGCTGGTCGAGGAATGGATCGCCTTGCAGGGAACGTGGGATGCGGCCGGGTGGCGGCCCGACCTCGTCGCGCGCCGCATCATCTCCTGGCTCAGCCAGGCGCCGCTGCTGCTGCACGAAGCCGACATGCGGTTCTACCGCCGCTTCCTGCGCAGCCTCACCCGGCAGGTGCGCTACCTGCGCAACACGATCGCCTCGACACGCGATGGTCTGCCGCGCCTGCAGGCGATGATGGCGCTCGCTTATGCGGCGCTGTGCATGCAGGGCCAGGCGCGCATGCTCAAATCCGTGTCGCGCCAGCTCAGCGACGAACTGACCCGCCAGGTGCTGCCCGACGGCGGCCACATCAGCCGCAATCCCGGTGCGCTGATCGAGCTGCTGCTCGACCTGCTGCCGCTGCGCCAAGCGTTCGCGGCGCGCAACGTGCCGCCGCCGGCCGCGCTGAACAACGCGATCGACCGCATGATGCCGATGCTGCGCTTCTTCCGTCACGGCGACGGCAATTTCGCGCTGTTCAACGGCATGGGACCGACGCGCACCGAACTGCTTTCGACCGTGCTCGCCTATGACGATGCGCGCGGCACGCCGGTCGCGAACGCGCCGCACTCGGGCTATCAGCGCGTGCAGGCCGGCGACTCCATGCTGATCGTCGACAGCGGCCGCCCGCCGCCGCTGCCTGCGAGCTACGAGGCGCACGCGGGCTGCCTCTCCTTCGAGCTCTCGTCGCGGCAGCATCGCATCGTGGTCAATTGCGGCCTGCCGGCGACGAGCCGCGAAACCTGGCGCCACGTCGCGCGCGCGACCGCCGCGCACTCGACCGTCACGTTCAACGATACGTCGTCGTGCCGCTTCCTCACGTCGGACTCGTTCAAACGGCTGCTCGGCACGGTGGTGGTCTCGGGCCCGACGAACGTGCAGGTCACGCGGCAGGAGCGCGAGGGTGGACCCGTGATGCGGATCTCCCATGACGGTTACGCGGATCGCTACGGCGTCATCCATCAGCGCTCGCTGCGGCTTTCGACCGACGGCCGCAGGCTCGACGGGGAGGATTTGTTCACGCCGGCACGCGGCGAGAAGTTGTCCGCCCGGGTCAAGGACCAGTTCGCGGTGCGCTTCCATCTGCATCCGCTGGTCAAGGCGAGCCGCGTCAACGATACGCATGGCGTCCTGCTGATGCTGCCGAACCGCGACGTGTGGATCTTCAGCGCCTACGACGAGAAGGTGGAGCTTCAGGAAAGCGTCTACCTCGCGGGTCCCGACGGGCCGCGCCGCACCGTGCAGATCGTGATTTACGGCCACGCCCGCGACGTCCCGCGCGTGCACTGGACCTTCGCGCACGAGGCCGCCAACGAGCCGGAGCGCAGCACCGTGCGCGAAGAG
>JAXDNZ010000025.1:0-7388 GCA_034669185.1 Hyphomicrobiales bacterium | reverse complement strand
CATCCCGAACGCCGGAATCGGCGCCTGCCGTGAGGCGCCAAGGCGCATGTTGCGCCGAAAACACGGCGTACAGAAGAAGTTCACCAACCGCGCGGTATAATCTTGATCGGATCGGCGCGTACGCGCTTAAGTCAAGGAAATGAGGGCGATTCCGGTCTTTTGGCTGGGGACGAGTTGGGGCTGACGATGACCAATAATACCGGCGGTGACCGCCATTCGAGCGCCATGCTGCGCGCGGCGCTGATGTCGGGGCTTGCGACGGCCCTGATCGCTGGTCTTCCTGGTGAAGCCGCCGCCTACTCGCTGTTCGGGGGTCCCTCGTTCGCGAACCCGCAGCTGACGCTGGGCGCGCCGACCTACAAGCGCAAGCGGCCCTATTCGCGCCGCTGGCAGCAACCGACGGCGGCGCCGGCCAAGGCGCAAGTCGCGCCGCAAGAGAAGCCGCAAAATCCGCTTACGCTCGTCATCTCGATCAAGAGTCAGAAGGTCTCGCTCTACGGCAACGGCAAGCTGATCGAAACCTCGATCATCTCGACCGGCACGCCCGGCCACGATACGCCGCAGGGTGTGTTCAGCGTGATCGAGAAGGATCGCCACCACCGCTCCAACATCTACAGCGGCGCGCCCATGCCCTACATGCAGCGCATCACATGGTCGGGTGTGGCGTTGCACGAAGGCTTCGTCACCGGCCGTCCGGCGTCGCATGGCTGCATCCGGTTGCCGAAGGCATTTGCCGCCAAGCTTTGGGAGATCACGCAGCTCGGCGTCCGCGTCGTCGTCGCGCCTGACGACGTGACCCCGGTCAGCATCTCGCATGATCGGCTGTTCGCGATGCGCCCCAAGCCGGCGCTGCCGCCGGTCGCAACGTTGCAGCCCGATCCGGTGCCGAGCGCGAAGATCCGGCTCGCAACCAACGCTGAAAGAACCGACACGCCGACCGTGGCGGCCATGGAGGCGCAGCCGGCGCCGGCCGCAGCGGAAACAGCAGCGGACGTCGATGCGCTCACCGAAGGCCGCACCCTCACTGACTTGATCCGCGCCGAGACTCAGCCGCAGCAAGCGGCGAGCGAGCCGGTCAAGGAGCAGGCGAAGGAGCAAGGGAAGGAACAGGTCAAGGAAGTCGCCAAGGAGCGCGTGGTCGAGCCGGTCGCCGCCTTCGGCAAACCCGGCAACCTCGACAAGCTCAAGCTCGCCACCACCGGCAAGGAATATCCTTCACGGCCCGGTGCGATCACGGTCTTCATCAGCCGCTCGCTCGGCAAGCTTTATGTGCGCAAGGGGTTCTGGCCGGTGTTCGAGACGCCGGTGAAGATCGCGCAGCCGGAGGTGCCGTTCGGCACGCATGTGTTCACCGCGCTCGAGCCGAAGAACGACACCGAGCTGCGCTGGAACGTCGTCTCGATGCCGAACGAGATCAAGAAAACGCCCCAGGCGCTCACGCCCGCCCAGCGCAAGCTCGGTGTGGTCGCGGCGGTGCGCGAGCACGTTCAGCCGGCCAACCCGGCGGATGTCCTCAACCGGATCTCGATTCCCGACGACGCGCTCAACCGCATTTCCGAGCTGATGACGCCGGGCGCGTCCCTCATCGTCTCCGACATGGGCATCAGCCACGAGACCAACCGCGGCACGGATTTCGTTATCCTGCTCCGGTAAGCCGTCCGGCCAGGGGACGCGACGATCTTTCAGGCATGACGATGTGGCGCGGGCGGGCCGACTGGCTCCGCTTTTGTTCACGATCGGTCCCGCTCACGCGGAACTTTTTTTCGCGCCGGTGATCCTTCCAACAAGTTCGGGCTCTCCCCGCACCCGAAACAACGCATTTCCTGCCGCTGAGCCGCCGTGAGCAGCCTGCATCGAGGCGGGATTCTGTAGCCCAATCAACGGTGTGCTCTCTCGCCGCTCCCATGCCAGGGGGGACCCGCCCTTTTCGAGCCTGGGTGGACGAACAACCCCGCCGCCAAAGCGTTAATCGGGGCTGCGCTGCATTGTCTGGAGCCCGTAATGAAGATCCGTGTCGGTTGTGATTTGACCTATGAGTGCGCGGCGCCGACCCCGATGGTGCTGATGCTCAATGTGCATCCGTCGCGCGCGGCCGACCTCGTCGCGCCGGATCCGATCCGCGTCGCGCCGCTTCGCCCGCTCGCGATCTATACCGACATGTTCGGCAACACCTGCTGCCGGCTGGTCGCGCCCGTCGGCGACATCCGCATCGTGACCGACACGGTTGTTGCCGATTCAGGCCTGCCCGATCCGGTCGTTCCCGATGCGCGCCAGCATGCCGTCGCCGACCTGCCGCACGACGCGCTCATATTCCTGATGAGCAGCCGCTATTGCGAGACCGACCTCTTGTCCGATTTCGCCTGGTCGATGTTCGGCAAGACGCCGGAGGGCTGGCCGCGCGTGCAGGCGATCGTCGACTTCGCGCACCGGCACATCACGTTCGATTACATGCAGGCGCGCGTGACCCGCAGTGCGGCCGACGTGGTGAAGGAGCGCGTCGGGGTCTGCCGCGACTACGCGCATCTCGCGGTGACGCTGTGCCGTTGCATGAACATCCCGGCGCGCTACGTTACCGGCTATCTGGGCGACATCGGCGTGCCGCCCGATCCCGCGCCGATGGACTACAGCGCATGGTTGGAGGTCTATCTCGGCGGCCGGTGGTACACCTTCGATGCGCGCCACAACGAGCCGCGCATCGGCCGCGTCGTCATCGCGCGCGGCCGCGATGCCGCCGACGTCGCCATCACGACGTCGTTCGGCCCGCATCGGCTGAAGAACTTCACGGTGTGGACCGAGGAGGTGACGGAGGCGACGGTCGTGCCGGAGCAGCCGATGCTCGAACAGATGGTGGCGTGAGGAGCAGCTACCGCTTCAGCCGCTCCAGTTCCGGGAAGGGCTCGTAGGTCGCGCCGCTGCACTGCTCGCGCGACGGCGCCATCTGGTCGAGCTTGCCGGCGAGGAAGATCGCCAGATAGTCGCGCCCGCTCGCCGAGGCGCCCGGCGTGCGCGCACTGAAATGCACGCACACCGCATAGCGCTCCAGATTGCCGAACGGCCGCACTGCCGGCAGCGTGATCCCGGCCTCGCGAATACCCGACAGGTCATTGAGATAGTTGCGCAGGAAGGCCAGCACCTCGGCCTTGTAGTTGTCCGGGTAGACGTTGACGCTCTCGCCGCCCTTGGTTTCGACGCGCGGCCCCCCCGCACAGGCGGCGAGCGCCCCGGCAAGCAGAAGAACAACCCATCTCGTCGCCCCGCGCATGGACGCAGCCTGCCATGACGCACCGCCGGAATGGAAGCGGTTGGCGAAGCGGCGCCGAGTGGCTACCTCTGGCGGATGGTTGCCCTCTCGGTCCTCGACCTCTCCCCCGTCACCACGGCGACGCCACCGGCTGCAGCCCTGAACAACACGCTCGATCTTGCGCGCTTTGCCGACGGGCTCGGCTACACGCGTTACTGGCTGGCCGAGCATCACAACCTGCCGACCATCGCGAGCTCGGCGCCCGACATCATGATCGGCCAGGTCGCTGCACTGACCCGAAATATGCGCATCGGCTCGGGCGGCGTCATGCTGCCGAACCATGCGCCGCTGATGGTGATGGAACGCTTCAAGGTGCTGGAAGCGCTGTTTCCCGGCCGCATCGATCTCGGCCTCGGGCGCGCGCCCGGCCCCGACCAGATCACGTCGCTGGCGCTGCGCCGCCGGCAGGACACGCAGAATGAGCAGGACGATTTCCTCGACCGCTTCCAGGAAATGATGCTGTTCGAGAGCAAGGGTTTCCCGCCGAACCATCCGTTCTCGAAGGTTACCGCAATGCCGTCCGACGTCCCGCTGCCGCCGATCTGGCTGCTCGGATCGAGCGGCTATTCGGCGGAACTGGCGGCTCATGTCGGCATGGGATTTTCATTCGCACATCACTTCTCCGACATGCCGCCCGAAGGCCCGATGCTCACCTATCGCAACCAGTTCAAACCCTCCGCGTGGCGCGACGCGCCATATGCGATCCTTGGCGTCGCGGCGATCGTCGCCGACACCGAGGCCGCGGCGGATCGCTTGGCGTCGAGCGCGGACCTGCATTTCGTGCGCCGCGCGCGCGGCGAATACGGTCCGCTCCCCTCGCCGGAGGAGGCCGCGGCTTACGCCTACGCGCCGATCGACCGCGAGCGCATTGCGGCGAACCGACGCCGCCTGATCGTCGGTACCCCGGCGACGGTGCGCGAACGCATCGCCAAGCTGGCGGACGTGACCAAGGCCGACGAGGTGATGATCACCACCATGGTCTACGATCATGCGGCGCGGAAGCATTCCTACGCGCTGATCGCGGGAGCGTTCGGCCTGAAGACGGCGGACCGGACCTGAGCGGAATTTACCGATCGTTAGCCCCAATCATGTCCTTTGATGACGGCAAGTTCCGGCATCGCGGGTCGCATGAAAGCGTCTTGCGGGTGCCTTCATCCTGCCCCAACTCGACCGCATAGAACTTGCGGTCGATCGGGGCTCGATCGGGTGGGAGTGGCTATGATTTCGCGTTCAACGGTTGCCGTCGCGGCGCTTGGCGTCGGCCTGGTCGCGCTCCTGGGCGACGCGCGCGCGCAGAGCTATCCGCCCTACGGCGCGCAGCAATACCCGCCCTATCGGCAACCGGCTCCCGGCATGGCGGCGCCGGACGATGACGACGACGACCTGCCGCCGCGGTATCGCGCGGCACCCGGCGCGGCTCCACCGCCCCCCGGCGGTCCCTACCGTGCTCCCAACGCCTACGAGCCGCGTCCGCAGGCGGTCGTTCCCGATATCGAGCGGCGCGATCTCGCCGCTCCCGGCGCGGGCGATCCTTACGGCGGCCGCGGTCCGAGCGTAATCTATGGAGATCGCGCGGCTCCCCCGGCCGATCCGCGCTACGCGCCGGAGCAGCGCTATGTGCCCGATCCGCGTTACGGCGATCGGGGTCCTTACGGACCGCCGCCGGGCTACCGCGAGGCGCCGCCGCCCGCCTACGGCCCCTATGGCGCGGCTCCCCCGCCCCGCGGACCTTACGAGGGACCGGCACAGGCCGCCCCGGGTCAGGATCCCGGATACCAGAATCCCGGCTACGCGCGCCCGCCACGCGACATAACCGGCAACGTGCGACCGAGCGTCGCGACGCTGCCGCCCGAGGACCAGCCGGAAACCGGCAAGGCGGAGCTGTCGCCGGAACTGCGCCGCCAGATGGTGCCGTACCAGACCAACGAGCCCGGCGGCACGCTCATCATCGATACGAAGAACACGTTCCTTTACCTCGTGATGGGGAATGGCCAGGCGATGCGCTACGGCATCGGCGTCGGCCGCGAAGGCTTCACCTGGGCCGGCGCCGAGCGTGTTTCGCGCATGGCCGAATGGCCGGACTGGCATCCGCCGGCCGAGATGATCGAGCGCCAGCCCTATCTGCCGCGTTTCATGGCCGGCGGCGAAGGCAACCCGCTCGGCGCGCGCGCTCTCTATCTCGGCAAGACGCTGTATCGCATCCACGGCACCAACCAGCCCTCGACGATCGGCAAGTATGTATCGTCGGGCTGCATCCGGCTGACCAACGACGACATCCAGGACCTCTACAGCCGCGTGCAGGTCGGTACCCGGGTCGTCGTGCTGCCGGGCGGCGCACCGCCCCCTGCGACCGCGCAGAACGCACCGTTCCCGCCCGGGCCCGTGCAGCAGCGCTAAGGTCACCTCGATCGTTGAAATGCCCGGCTCGAAGCCGGGCATTTCATTTGGCGGCTTGCGCGGCCAACCCCCGGCCCGTCGCCGCCACCAGCAGCGTCACCTGCTCGCGCAACACCGGCCGTGGGAGCAGCTGAAGCTTCTCCTCGAGCCCGAGCACCACGATGCCGTGCACCGCGGACACGAGCGAGCGCGCAATCAGTGCGCGGCGTTGTGGCGCGTCCTGCGGCCGCAGCGCCTTGAGCGGCTCCTCGACATAGCCGAACAGGCGCAGCTGGTCGGCCATGTACCACTCGGGACTGCTCCGCCCCGGCTGCGGCTGATGATCGAACACCGCGCGCCAGCGCTGCGTGCGAGCCGCGGCGAAATCCGTATAGGCGAGCGCGAGACGCACGAGACGATCGAGCGCGCCGTCGATGCCCTCCGTTTCTAAGCGCACCGTCGCGCCGGCCTCGGTCAGCTGGGCTTCGAGCTGCGCCAGCGTGCGCGCGTTCACCGTGTAGATGAGGTCGTCGAGGTCGGTGACGACGTTGTAGATCGCGCCCACGGCGCAGCCGACCTTGTAGGCAAGCTCGCGCGCCTTCAGGCCGCGCAGACCCTCGGCTTCGATCGTGCGCTCGGCCGCGTCGACCAACGCATCCCGCAGTTTGCGGCGGCGCGAACCCGCCTTGGTCTCTGAAATTCCAGCAGTTTTTGGTCTCGAGACCATTTGGTAACCATAATTATGAACAGCGTTCAAAATAATTCTTGAACGTTGTTCACGGATGCGCTATGACCCGCCTGTGAACGTTGTTCATAACAGCGGAGACGATCATGTTCAAGACGATAGTGACACTGGTCCGCGGCGCCACATTCCGCGCCGAGGAAGAGTTCGCCGACAGGAGCGCGCTGCTGATCCTCGATCAGCAGATCCGCGACTCGGCTGCGGGCATCGAGCGCGCCAAGCGGGCCCTGGCGGTGGCGATCGCGCAGGACGAGGCCGAGGGTAGACGCCTTGACGCCACAATGTCCCGCATTGGCGACCTGGAGGATCGCGCTGTCGCCGCCCTTGCCGGCGGACGTGACGACCTTGCCGCCGAGGCTGCCGAAGCGATCGCGGTGCTGGAAGCGGATCGCGACTCGATCCGCGAGGCGCGCGCGACCTTCGCGCGCGAGATCGCGAGCCTCAAGGCGGCGGTGCGCAAATCCGGCCAACGCCTTGCCGAGCTCGAACGCGGCCGGCGCATCGCACTTGCGGCCGAGTCGGTGCGGCGGCTCAAAACCGGCCATGGGCTGGCCGGACCAAGCGGCACGACCGCGCTCGCCGACGCCGAGGCGACACTGCACCGTTTGCGCGAGCGCCAGGCCGAGGATGCTGCCGCCGACAACGCCTACGCGACCTTCGACGCAGAAGCGCATCCGGCCGGCGTCGCCGAGCGGCTCGAATCCGCGGGCTTCGGGAAGCGCACACGCCCGACCGGCGCAGATGTCCTCGCCCGGCTCAAGCAAAAAAGCGGCGCGCCGGCCCCGGCAGCCTGAACCGAAACCCTGCAGCACAAGACTGACAACGGAGAGACACCATGAATACGCAAGTCGCACAAACCAGCCCGCATTCGCCGGCCTGGATCTTCTTCACCTACGCGTCGTTCTGCGCGTCCGTCGGCATGGTCGGCATCGGCGTGCTGTTCGCCCCGGTCGACATCTGGATCAAGGC
>JAXDNZ010000024.1:0-11107 GCA_034669185.1 Hyphomicrobiales bacterium | reverse complement strand
GTATGCGCAAGGAGTGCCACGAGGTTCGACATGGTGCCGCTGGCGACAAACAGCGCACCCTCCTTGCCGGTGGCCGCGGCGGCCGCCTCCTCGAGCCGGCGCACGGTCGGATCGCCCTCTCGCGAGTCGTCACCGAGCTCGGCCCGGTTCATCGCCTCGCGCATCTCCTCGGTCGGGTGCGTGACGGTATCGCTTCGCAGGTCGATCATCATCCCATTCCTCACATCATCGACAATTCATGCCGCCGCAGCAGCCGGTAAACCAACGCGACCGGAAGCACCGTGCAGACAATGAGGACCGTCGCGGCCGCCGCCGCAATCCCCGCGCTGGTGCCTTCCAGCGCTTGGAACATCGCGACCGTCATGGTGGTCCATGATCCGCTGTAGAGAACAACCGTGGCGCTCAGCTCGGAGGCGATGGTCACGAATGTCAGCACGAAACCGCCGACGATGCCTCCCATCATCAGCGGCACCGTGATGCGGACGAACGTGAGCGCGGGCGAAACGCCGAGGTTGATCGAGGCCTCCTCGATGCTCGGGTCGATCTGGTGCAGGATCGCGCCGGTCGAGCGCACCGAGAACGGCAGCTTCCGCACCATGTAGGCGAGCACCATGATCAGCCATGTGCCGGTGAGAATAAGAAACCCACTGCTGTAGGCCATCACCAGCCCGATGCCGAGCACCGTGCCGGCGACTGCGAATGGCGAGGTCGCCACGATATCGATCAATGCGGAAAGGCGCGAGCGGTGACGCGTCACGATGTAACCGATCGGAACGCCGATCAGGGTCGCGCCGCAGGCGGCGAGCGTCGCGAGCATAAGCGTATTGGTGAGCGGCCTGTAGGAGCGCTGGAACAACTCGGTGAAGTTGTCGAGCGAGAAGCCGCCATGCAGCACCGGTCCTTTGAACTGCATGAATGAGATCACCACCACGGCGGCGAACGGCAGGAGCGCGGCGCCAACGAGCGCCCAGCAATAGACGGCGCCGAGGCGGCGCAGCGCCGGACTCGCCGCCATTGCGGGTGCGGAGCGGCGCGTGCCGGTCGCGTAGCGCCGCCGCCCGACAACGCCGCGCTGGATCAGGAGTGCGGCGACCGTGCAGACGACCAGCAATACGCCGAGTACGCCGGCGGAGGCGGGATTGTCGGTGGTTTCGCCGACGAACAGCTTGTAGGCCTCGACGGACAGGATCGGCCGGTCCTCGGCGAGGACGAACGGCACCCCGAAGTTCTCCAGCCCTTCGATGAAGACGAGAAGCCCGCCGGCGAGGATCGACGGCATCACGAGCGGAAGCGTGACCGTGCGCAGTACCCGTCCGGGCGAGGCTCCGAGATTCTGCGCGGCCTCCTCGACCGACGCATCGACCGACTTGAACGCCGCGATGACCGGGAGCGCCACATCCGGATAGAGCGTCAGCGTGTAGACCGTGACGATGCCCTTGGCGCCATAGAGCGAGTCGAACGGGATTCCGAGCGCCTGCAGCGCGCCGGTCACGACGCCTGAACGGCCGAACAGCAGCACCAGCGCGTAGGCACTGACGAACGACGGCAGCACGAGCGGCAGCGCCGCGAGCGCGAGCAGGGCCGGCTTTCCGCCGATCGGCAACCGTGCCAGGCAAAAAGCAAAAGGCACGCCGACCAGCACCGCGAGCGCCGCGGCAGTGCCCGCAATGACGAGGCTGTTGGCGAGACCGTTGAGGAAGAACGGGTTCGACAGCACGTTGATGTAGTTCGCAAGCGTGAAGCCCCCACCCGTTGCGTCGAGAACGCTGGCGCCGAACACCTTGATGAGCGGCAGGAGGAAGAACAGGCCGAGGAATAGCGCCGCGATCGCGCCGACCGCGAGCGGAAAGGTATGACGCGCAAGAACCCGCCTCACGGGACCGCTCCCACCACGACGACACGCTGCGGGTCGTAGGTGATGACCCTGCCTGGTGAGGCAGGCGGCGCGAACGCCATCAGGTGCAGCGCGCTCCCATCGGCCAGGGTGACCGAGAAACGCGTCACCGGCCCGAGATATTCGATCTCGCCGAGCGTGCCCGCGAGCGTCGCCCATCCGGCGGGCGGCGTTTCATTCGCCGCGAGAAGCCGCAGCGCTTCCGGCCGCACCGACAGGACGACCTTGTCGCCGGGATTTGCCTTCGCTGCGCGTACGTGGATCACGCCGCCGCCGAATACGACCTCCATCCGGTCGCCATCGTGATTGCGGACCACCCCTTCGAGCAGGTTGGCGGTGCCGACGAAACTTGCGACGAACGCCGTCTCGGGCGCTTCGTAGATCGCGCGCGGGTCAGCGACCTGCTCGACACGGCCGGCGCGCATCACCGCGACGCGATCCGAGATCGCGAGCGCCTCTTCCTGGTCGTGCGTCACATACAGCACCGTGATGCCTAGCAGCTTCTGCAGCCGGCGGATTTCGCCGCGCATCTCGACGCGCAGCTTGGCGTCGAGGTTGGATAGCGGCTCATCCAGCAGCAGCACATGCGGCTCGATCACGACGGCGCGTGCGATCGCGACGCGCTGGAGCTGGCCGCCGGAAAGCTGATGCGGCCAGCGTTCGCCGTAGCCGTCGAGCTGCACCAGCTTCAGCGCGCGATCGACGCGGCTGCGGATATCATCGCGTCCGACTTTCCGCGCGCGCAGGCCGTACGCGACATTCCCGCCGACGGTGAGATTGGGAAACACCGCGTAGTTCTGGAACACCATCCCGGTGTTGCGACGGTGCGGCGGCAACGTGTCGATGCGTGCGTCGCCGAACAGGATGCGGCCGGCATCAAGCTCGCAGAAGCCCGCGACCATGCGCAGCAGCGTGGTCTTGCCGCAACCGGACGGCCCGAGGAGCGTGAAGAACTCGCCGTCGCGCACGAAAACCGACACATTGTCAACCGCGCGCACCGCGCCGAAGCTGCGCGCGACGCCGTCGATCGTGATCGCGGTCATGCTCCGATCTAGCGCGTGCGCCGAATGATGTCCTGGATCTTCTGCGCCGTCTCGACGCGCTTTTCCACCCAGGCGTCTTCGTCGTAGTCGACGAGCTTCACATCGGACAACTGCGGCATCGCGCCGGGCAGATTCGATAGGTCGAGGTCCTGCCGCGCCGGCCGGCGGAACGCGAAGCGCAGGATCGCCTCGCGCACGTCCTTGCGCGTCACATAGTCGACGAACTGCCTGGCGGCCTCGATGTTCGGGCCGCCTTTGATGATGGCGACGCCTTCCATCTGCGCCACGGTGCCGTCGTGCGGATAGATCACCTTCACGGGCGCGCCGTTCGAGGACCATTGATAGCCGGCGTATTCGAGCGACATGCCGAGCGCGAACTCGCCGTTGCCGACGCCCTGGAACACGAGGCTCGACCGGTTGAGCACCCGCGTGTTGGCAAGGAGGCGCGAGACCTTCTCCCAGCCGGCGTCGCCGCCTCCCCACATCTGCGCCAACATGGTGAGGTTGGAATAGGCCGAGCCCGAATTTGCCGGATCGGTGAACGCGACCTTGCCCTTCCATTGCGGATCCACCAGATCGGACCAGCTTTTCGGGCCGGCATCCGCGGGAATGAGTTTGGTGTTCTGCAGGATCACCAGCAGGTGAACGTTGGTGCCGATCCAATGGTCCTCCGGATCGCGGAAATGCGCCGGGACCGCCTCCTTGTTCTTCGACGCGTAGGGCGCGAGCAGTGATTTGTTGGCGCGCAGCAGCGTCCGGCTCACCCCCCACACGATGTCGCCGAGCGGACGCTCGCGCTCGGACGCGATGCGGCGGAACACGACGCCGGAGCCCGCCTCCACCGGTTCGACCTCAATCCGAGTTTCGCGCGAGAACGCCTCGAACACAAAGCGATTGAGGTTGGAATCATTGGCCGTGTAGACGACCAGTTTGCCCTGAGCGGCCACAGGCGCAGCAAGCGCGAGCGATACACCGGCAAGAAGAAGCGTCATCATCCGTCGGGTGAACATGGCCGGTTCCCTATGTCCGCATGCGCAGCGCGAAACGGTATACAAACGACCGGAGAAGACAATAAGCGGCGGCGCTCAGCCGGCCAAAACCGCAGCCGCCGCCTGCATGCCGGCACCAGGTGACGGCGTGCGGCCGAGATCGCGCAGCGTGCACTCGAGGTAATGCAGGTCGGAAAGGATGTCGGCGGGGCCGATAGCGCCCATCGTGCCGATGCGGATGACGCGATTGTCGAGCTTGGTACGCTGGCTCGCGATCACGGTGCGATAGTTCGCATACATGTGCCGCACGATGGTAGAACCTTGCAGGCCGTCGGGGACGAGACCGACCGTCACTGTCGGCGAGAAGTGTCCGGGCGGGAATATCGGAAAGCCGAGCGCCGTAAATCCAGCGCGCAGCGCCGCCGCGAGACGCGCGTGCCGCGCGAGCACGGCCGCCAAGCCCTCCTCGTCCATCATGGCGAGCGCCTCGCGCAGCCCGAAGATCAGCGACACCGGAGGCGTGAATGGCGTCTCGTTCTTATCGAACGAGGCCTTCGCTTTGCGAAAATCGAAGAAGAAGCGCGGCATGCCGGGGCCGGCTTCCATCACGCGCGTCGCCTTTGCGCTCACGGCCGCGATCGCGAGGCCCGGCGGACACATCAGCGATTTTTGCGAGGCCGTCACCACGACATCGGCGCCCCAGTCGTCCATGCGCATCTCGGCACCGCCGACGCCGCTGACGGAATCGACGACTAGCAGCGTGTCGGTGCCGCGCAGCACGGCGCCGATGGCGGCAAGGTCTGCGACCACGCCGGTCGCGCTTTCATTGTGCACGACGACCACCGCCCGATATCGCTTCGCTTTTAGGTGCGCCACAATCTCGCCGGCATCGGGCGGCTGTCCCCATGGGATCGCAAGCCGGTCGAGCGTGACCGGCATGGTCGCGGCGATCGACGAGAAGCGCTCGCCGAACTGCCCGTTCTCGACCACGAGCACCGCGTCGCCTGGCGACAGCACGTTGATAAGGGCAGCCTCCATGCCTCCGGTGCCGGATGCGCCGAGCAGGAACACGTCGCCCGCGGTGCCGAGAACGCGGCGCAGGCCTTGCGTCACCTCGTCGAGGATCGCGCGAAACTCCGGACCGCGATGGGAGACGACTGGCAGCGCGCAGGCAGCCCGCACGCGCTCCGGCACTGCGGCCGGGCCCGGCATGCGCAAGCGATAATCTAAAGGAACGGCTTTGCCGGTGGTCAGGGAAGACATGACGTTCAGCCAACCCCTCCACCACCGCCCCATGGCCAATCGCAGCTAATACATCCGAGCCGGAGCGCGACTTCAAGACCGTGCGAACGAGCTTTCAGCGGATCCCGGCACGCATGAAACTCTGCACGAACTGGCGCTGGAACAGCAGAAAGCCGACCAACAAGGGTGCGGAGGTCATCAGCGTGGCGGCGCAGATGATCGCCCAGTCGATGCCCTGATCGCCCGAAGAGAACACCTGCAGGCCGACGGTGAGCGGGCGCGCCTCGACCGAATTGGTCACGATCAGCGGCCAGAGAAAATTGTTCCAGTGGTAGCTGACCGAGACGAGGCCGTACGCGACATAGATCGGCCTCGCGAGCGGTACATAGACCTTGAGCAGGACCTGCAATGGCGTCGCGCCTTCGACGCGTGCGGCGTCATCCAGCTCCTTCGGCACCGTCTTGAAGGTCTGGCGCAGCAGGAAGATGCCGAAGGCCGACGCCACATAGGGCAGCGCGATCGCCGGGATCGTGTCGATCAGCCCCAAGCGGCTCATCGTGCGGTAATTCTCGACGATCAGCACGTCGGGCATGATCATGAGCTGCGCCAGCACGAGCGCGAAGGCGACATTGCTGCCGACAAAGTCGTAACGCGCGAACGCATAGGCGGCGAGCGTGCACAGCACGAGCTGGCAGGCGAGGATCAACGTCACCAGGACGAACGTGTTGAAGAAGTATCGCGCAAACGGCGCGGCCGCCCAGGCGCGCTCGAAATTATCGAGGGTGAGCGGCGCGAGCAGCGAGAAACGCGTGGTGAACTCGGCCGGGTGGAATGCGGCCCACACCGCATAGACGAGCGGCAGGACCCAGAGGATCGCGAGCAGCCCCGCGCTAAAGCTTTCGAGCGCACGCCATGCGCCGCTCGGTGCGTAGGGATCCGGGCGCGCGAGCTCACTCATCGGTAGTGAACGCGCCGTTCGAGCACGCCGTACTGCACGAATGCCGCGAGCCCGAGCAGCGCCAGCAGAATTGCGGTGAGCGCGGCCGCGTAGGTGGTGTCCCAGAAACTGAAGCCGACCTGATAAATATAATAGAGGAGCAGCGTTGTGGCGTTGTCCGGTCCTCCGCGCGTCATCACGATGATATGGTCGACGGTGCGGAACGCGTTGATCACGGCGTTGATGAGGACGAACAACGTCGTCGGCATCAGCAGCGGAAACTGCACGCGGCGGAAGAAGGTCCAGCGCGACGCGCCTTCGAGCGCCGCGGCTTCGGCGAGGCTCGGCGAGATGCTCTGCAATGCCGCCAGATAGAAGATCATGAAGAAGCCGGCTTCCTTCCACACAGCCACGATGGTGACGGCGGCCAGTGCCGTGTCCTGCGATCCGAGCCAGTTGTGCGACGAGAAGCCGAGCGCGCCCGCGATCTGTTCGAGCAGGCCGTATTGCGGCGTGTAGAAGAACAGCCAGATGTTGGCGACCGCAATCATCGGCAGCACGGTCGGGGTGAAATACGCCATGCGGATCAGCGTGCGGCCAGCGATGCGGTCATTGACCCAGATCGCCATCAGGATCGCCAGCGCGATCGAGACGGGAATCGTGCCGGCCGCGAACAGCAGATTGTTCCAGAGCGAGCGCCAGAACACCGGATCGGCGGCGATCTGCGCGTAGTTGTCGAGGCCGATGAAGCGCTCCGGGCGCCGCGGCCGCGGCGTCGAATAAAAGCTGTCAATCAGCGTCGCCAGCGCCGGCCAGTGCGTGAACAGCACGAGCAGCGCCATGGCGGGAAGCAGCAGCAACCAGCCATGGATCGCTGTGATGAGGCGGGAGTTCATGCGATGCCGCTCTTTCCGCTCATGCCCGCGAAAGCGGGCAACCAGTTCTTGGCCAAAGTACTGGGTCCCCGCTTGCGCGGCGACGAGCGGGTTGAGATACGGTGCTCAAGGCAATCACCGATACGACTTCAAAATCCGCTCCGCCTCGGCCTGAGAATCCTTCATCGCCTGTTCGGGCGACTTGGTGCCGGTCAGCGCCGCTTGAAGGCCGTCATTGAGCGCCTTAGTGACGCGCTGGTTCTCGTGGGTCGACAGCTCCGCGACCGAGACCTTGAGCTGGTCACGCGCGACCGCCGCCTGCGGGAATTCCGCGACGTATTTCTTCATCGCGTCCGTCTCATAGGCATCGGGCCGCACCGCGACGTAGCCGGTTTCGATGCTCCACTGCGCGGCGCGCTCCGGGTTGGTGATCCACTTGATGAACTGGAATGCGGCCACCTGCTCGGCCGCGCTCGCCTTCTTGGAGATGTAGAAATTGCCGCCGCCTGTCGGTGAGCCCCGCCGCTTGTGCGCCGGGAGCATCGCGACCCCGAACGGGAATTTCGCGTTGGTCTTCACGTTGGTGAGGTTGCCGGTCGTGGTCCACATCATGGCGACCTTGCGCTCGAAGAAGTCCTTCGGCGTGGTGCCCCATTCGACGATGCCGGTCGGATGAACCTTGTGCTTGCGCGAGAGATCCACCCAGTAACTCAGCGCTTCGATCACCTCGGGCTTGTCGTAGAAGGTCCTGTCGCCCGCCTCGTTCATCAGGATCGCGCCGGCCGGCGTGGTGAGGCCCTGGAACAGCCAGTAGGGGAAGCCGGACGACGGGATCTGCACGCCCCATTGCGTGGTGTTGCCGGAAGCATCGCGCTTGGTCAGCTTCTCGGCGAAGGCGCGCATCTCCTCCCAGTTCTCGGGCGCCTTCTCGGGATCGAGGCCCGCCTCCTTGAAGGCGTCCTTGTTGTAGTAGAGCACGATCGTTGAGCGCTGGAACGGCACGCCCCATGTCTTGCCGCCGGTGCGGCTGTTTTCCATGAAGGCCGGGAAGAAGCTCGCCATCCACTTCTTGTCGTCGTCGGTCTTGACGAATGGATCGATCGGCACGATCGCTTCCTCGTCGATCAGCGTGTACATGTCGGTCGAGAGCAGCACCGAGGTCACCGGTGGGGTGCCGCTCTTGTGCGCAGTCAGCGCCTTGGCGATGCTTTCCTGATAGGTGCCTGAATAGATCGGCTTCACCTTGATCGAGGGGTTCTGTTTCTCGAAATCGGCCGCGTAGCCGTCGATGATCTTGGTGATCGGGCCGCCGACCGCGATCGGATAGAAGAACGAGACTTCGGTTACGCCCTGCGCGAGCGCGGGCTTGGCGATGCTGCTTCCCGCGACCGCCGCGGTGCCGGTTAGAAATGTCCTGCGATCCATGATGTCCTCCCTGTAGATCTCTGTTGTTTTATCGATCGATGCGACATTGCGTTGACAGATCGAACCAGTGCGCAGCCGACGGGTCCCAGCCGATGCGCAGCGTGTCGCCGATGGCGACCGAGGCGTTGCCCGGCAGGCGCACGATGAAGGACTGGTCCGCGATGCGGGTGTCGATCAGCGTATCGGCGCCGAGATATTCCGCCGTAGCGATGGTCGCCGCCACGCCGGCCGGATCGATCCGCGCGGCCTCGGGCCGGACGCCGACCGCGAGCGCGTCGCGCGCGCGTCCGGCAGGCGTGGGGCAAAGATGTTCCGGCACCAGGGCCGCCGGTACCACGTTCATCGGCGGCGTGCCGACGAAGCGCGCCGCGAAGATCGTCGCGGGCTTCTCGTAGAGCGCGGCCGGCGACGCATCCTGCTCGACGCGGCCGTTGCGCATCAGCACCACCTGATCCGCCATCGTCATTGCCTCGACCTGGTCGTGCGTGACGTAGAGCATGGTCATGCCGAGGCGGCGCTGCAACGCGCGGATCTCGCGCCGCATCTCGACGCGAAGCTGCGCATCGAGATTGGAAAGCGGCTCGTCCATCAGGCATACCGCCGTCTCGGCGACGATCGCGCGGCCGAGCGCGACCCGCTGCTGCTGCCCGCCGGAGAGCTGCGAGGGCTTGCGGTCAAGCAGCGATTCCAGACCGAGAATGGCGGCGACGCGCTTGAGCCGCGCGTCGCGATCCGCGCGCGGCACGTCGCGCACCTTCAGGCCGAACAAGATATTCTCCGCGACCGAGAGATGTGGAAACAGCGCATAGCTCTGGAACACCATCGACACGCCGCGTTTTGCCGGCGGCAGCGCCGTGACGTCGCGGTCCGCGATCGTGATCGCGCCGGCGCTCGCGGTCTCGAGCCCGGCGATCAGGCGCAAGGTCGTGGACTTGCCGCAGCCGGAAGGGCCGAGCAGCGCCACCAGATGCCCGGTCGGCGCTGAAAAGCTGACATTTTCCACCGCGGCAGCGGCGCCCCATGTCTTGGTGATGCCCTTGAGACGGACTTCCGCCATCGGCCCCGATCACTTTTCCTTGGCGGCTCGCTTCGCCAACCATAGGGAGCGCCAGGGGATGATGGCAAGGGTCGGTGCGGATACCCTTCGGCGTTAGATTGCCGCCTCGGTCTGCGCGTCGAAAACGTGAAGCCTGGAAGGGCGCATGGCGAGGCGCAGCTTGTCGCGCACCTTTACCCGCACGGTTGGCTCAACGCTCGCCACCATTGCGCCCTCCCCGACTTTCATGTCGAGCAGGATTTCCGAGCCGAGCTGCTCGACCACCTCGACCACGGCATCGAAGGTCAAATGGTCGGCATCGGCGCCGCCGGCCACGTAGAGATCTTCCGGGCGGATGCCGAGCGTGATCGCGCGACCGACATGGCCGCGCAGCCGCTGCGCGGTCTCCTCGGGCAGCTTGATCCGCAGGCCGGGATTCTCGGCGAGCAGCGATCCGTTCGCCTCGGTCACCGTCACCGCGGCGAAATTCATGGCCGGCGAGCCGATGAAACCGGCAACGAACCTGTTGGCGGGCTGATTGTAGAGCTCCAGCGGCTCTCCCACCTGCTGCACGACGCCGTCCTTCATGACGACGACGCGGTCGCCCAATGTCATGGCCTCGACCTGGTCGTGGGTGACGTAAATGGCGGTGGTGCCGAGCCGCAGATGCAGCTTCTTGAGCTCGACGCGCATCTGCACGCGCAGCTTGGCGTCGAGGTTCGACAGCGGCTCGTCGAACAGGAACACGCGCGGGTGGCGCACGATGGCGCGGCCGAGCGCGACGCGCTGGCGCTGGCCGCCGGAGAGCTGGCGCGGCTTGCGCTGGAGCAATTCGCCGATGCCGAGGATATCGGCCGCCTCTTTCACGCGCTTGCCGATCTCCGCCTTCTCGAACTTCCGCATCTTCAGGCCGAACGCCATATTGTCGTGCACGCTCATATGCGGGTAGAGCGCGTAGTTCTGGAACACCATGGCGATATCGCGGTCCATCGGCGCCAAGTCGTTGACCACGTTGCCGTCGATGGAGATGTCGCCGGAGCTGATCGCTTCGAGCCCGGCGATCATCCTGAGCGTCGTCGTCTTGCCGCAGCCAGACGGCCCGACGAACACCACGAACTCCTTGTCGCGGATCTGCAGATTGACGTCTTTGACAGCATGCACGCTGTCATAGAACTTGTTGATGCCCTTGAGGACGACCTGACCCATACGCTCTCACCTGCCTCCCGACGGCCGATGCGCAACGCGCGCGCTTTCCAGTTTGATCCGAGGCCTGTCAGCCCTTCACCGACCCAGTCAATCCCGCAACGTAGTGCTCGACGAAGAACGAATAGGCGATAGCGACCGGTATCGATCCCAGCAGGGCGCCTGCCATCAGCGGTCCCCAGAAGAACACGTCGCCGCGGATCAGCTCCGATGTGACCCCGACCGGCACGGTCTTCTGCTCAGGCGAGGACAAAAAGACCAGCGCATAGATGAACTCGTTCCACGACAGCGTGAACGCGAAGATGCCGGCCGAGAGGATGCCCGGGATCGCCACCGGGATGACGATGTAGAGCATGGCCTGCCAGCGCGAGGCGCCGTCGATGCGCGCGCATTCCTCGAGCTCCTTGGGCACCGCCTTGAAGTAGCCCATCATCAGCCAGGTGCAGAACGGAATGAGGAAGGT
>JAXDNZ010000023.1:0-5039 GCA_034669185.1 Hyphomicrobiales bacterium | reverse complement strand
TTGACGCGCGGCGCAATGTTGACGCGCGGTGCGACGTTGATGCGCGGCGCGACCGTGGTACCGCGTGGCGCTCCACCGCGCAGCTTCTTCGGATCGACCGGCTGCGAGGAGAATTCCGTAATGGCAGACGTGCCCTGCGCGGACGCAGACGGCACAACCAGCATGAGACTCGCGAGGGCGAGCACGGCAAGCGCCGCGTGCGCGACGCCCGGATTTGTTCGTGACATTCTGTTCTCCGTGGTGCGATTCATATTGCCCTGCCCGGTCACCTGATAGCGCGCTGAGCGCGGCGAGTACAACACGGAGGCAATTGCCCGGGCCGCACCGTCCTGATAGGTTGTAGACAAATATGCCTCTACCACAGAGAGGGCTTGTGATGCGCGCGCACGCTCGCTTTGGCTATCTGCTTGCGTCATTCGTTGTGGCGCTGGTTGTTTCGTCGTTCATCGAGGCATCGGCCGCGCCGGCGACGTGCGCCAATGTGCGATGCCGGGCCGGCACGCATTGCGTCGATATGCCGACGGGTCCCAAGTGCGTGTCGAATCGCACCTGCGCCAGCGTGCGCTGCAGAGCCGGCACCCATTGCGTGGACATGAATACCGGGCCGAAGTGCGTGTCGGATCTGACGTGCGCCAACGTAAGGTGTATCGGCGGCACCCACTGCGTCGAGACGCCCAACGGTCCGCGGTGCCAGCGCGGGCCTGCGACGCCGCAGCCGAAATACTAGCCCGAGGATCACGGGCATGGCTGCCGCGCGGTTGATCGCGCCGCGATAATGACGCAAATTCGGGCAATGCCGTCACGCATGTACGGGGTATTTGGAGGCAATCGCGGCACATCGGCCGCGGTCACCATGCTGCTGGCAGTCGCGCTCGGCGGCTGTTCGTCTGACATCAGCAACTTGAGTGTGGCCGACTTCAACCCGCTCAAGGGCAGCGATCCGCTGCGCACTTCGGACTACAATTATTTCTACAAGCGCGACTCGCGCGGCGTCGGCCCCGTGACGGCGGCCGATCTCGTCGGACCCGACGGACGTTGCGCATTCGAACCTGCGGCCACGGCCGCCTATCCGCCACCCCCGACGAGTGCTCTGCCGCCCGCAGCAGAAGCGGCCGCCGAACCGATCAATGCGCGCAGCAACTCGGTGCTTTACTTCACCGCCGGACCGCAGGCGAACAGGGACCGAGGGATTCCGCAGAACCCGGGCGTTCCGCCCGAGGTGCGCAACGGTCCGCGCGGGGTCGCGCTTTCCATGACCGAATGCCAGGTCGTGCAGCTCGCGGGCTATACCGATCGCGTCGAGATCGGCGGCGAAGGCGGCCGGCGCAGCGTGACGCTCACCTACACGAGCGGCGCGCGGCCGGGCATCTATCGCTTCATGGACGGACGGCTCGTCTCGATGGAACGCATCGAGGCGCCGCCCGCGCCGAAGAAGCCGCAACCGCCGCGCAAGACCAAGACGGCGAAATCCAAACAGCCCACGTGAATCTGGACGATCCCGGCTTCGCGGCGCGGCGTCTGGCCGCGCGCAAGCGGCTCGATGCGATCGACGATGCCGGGGCGAGCGACCCTTACCGGCGTGCGTGGTTCGCGCAAGTCTACGCGCTCGCGGGCGACGATCCGGCGAACATTCCGTGGGCGGATTTGACGCCGCATCCATTGCTCGCGGACTGGCTCGCCAAGGCAGCGACGCCGCAGCTTGGCGCACGTGCGCTCGACGTCGGATGCGGGCTCGGCGACAACGCGGCCGCGATCGCGGCGAAAGGCTGGCGGGTGACCGGGTTCGACCTGTCGCGCATCGCCGCCATGTGGGCGAAGAAACGATTTCCCGCGCTGGATTTCGTCGCCGCCGACCTGTTCGAAGCGCCGCCGGAATGGACCGGCGCGTTCGATCTCGTGCATGAGTGCTACACCTTGCAGGCGCTGCCACCCGGTGTGCGCGAAAGCGCGATGACCGCAATGGCGCGGTTCGTTGCCCCGAGGGGACGCCTTCTCGTGATCGCGCGGGCGCGCGCGGCCACAACGCCGGCGGCCGGCCCGCCATGGCCGCTGTCGGCCGAGGAGATCATGGGGTTTGTCACGCACGGCCTGTCGGCCGAGACGGTCGAACAGTGCCCCGATCCGACCGACGGACGGATGCATTGGCGTGGTGTCTTCCGCCGCGCGTGACACGTCACGATACTGCGAGTTGCAGGCACAGCCATCGACTTGCCGCAAAGCCCATGACAGATCGGCTCATGACCATCCATCGCCGTCTCTTCGTCGCCGCGACCGCAAGCGCGCTCGCCCTTGCCCTCACCGCGACATCCTTCGCCCAATCCCCCCGGCGCCCCGCCTCGACGGACGCCAAACCGTCAGAACAGCAATCCGAGGCGCGGCGGCTGCCCGCCGACGCAACCACCGAGCACACGCTCGATCTGCCCGGCCGCGCGCTGCGCTTCAAGGCGACGGCCGGGACGATCCCGCTCAACGATGCGAGCGACGGCAAGCTGCTCGCCGAAGTCGCCTATGTGGCCTACCTGCGCCCTGACACGAACGCGGCTGACCGTCCGCTCACGTTCGTGTTCAACGGCGGCCCCGGAGCGGCGTCGGCCTATCTGCAACTCGGAGCGCTCGGGCCGTGGCGCGTGCCGCTCGACAACGCCAAACCCTCATCGCCGCCTGTCACGGTGCCGAATGCCGAGACGTGGCTCGATTTCACCGACCTGGTGTTCGTCGATCCGGTCGGCACGGGCTACAGCCGCTTGATCGCGAGCGGCGACGAAACGCGCAAGCATTTCTGGTCGGTCGGCGGCGACATCGAGGCGCTCTCGACCGTTGTGCGCAAGTGGATCGAGAAGGCCGGCAGGCAGGCGTCGATCAAGTTCATCGCGGGCGAGAGCTATGGCGGCTTCCGCGCGCCGAAGCTCGCGCGTCAGCTCGCGCAGGACGGCGTCGGCATCAGCGGCCTGGTCATGGTGTCGCCGGTGATCGACTTCGGCTGGCGCGGCAACGGCCGCCATATGGCGAACACCTGGGTCGCGCGCCTGCCTTCGATGGCTGCGGCGGCGCGCGAGCTCTCCGCGCCGTTCGATCGCGCGGCGCTGGGCGAGGCCGAGCGCTATGCGGCGGGCGAGTACATGCAGGACCTGCTGCGCGGCGAGCGCGACACGGCGGCGGTCGAGCGCATGACGGCGCGCGTCGCGGCACTGACCAGGCTCGATCCCGTGCTGGTGCGCCGGCTTGCCGCGCGCATCGACACGCGCACGTTCCTGCGCGAGCTCAATCGCGAGCGCGGCCAGATCGTGAGCAACTACGACGCGACCGTCACCGGCATCGATCCAAGCCCGAACGCAACCGACAGCCACTATGACGACCCGGTGCTGAACGCGATCACGGCGCCGTTGACGAGCGCGATGACCGATCTCTACGGCCGCGTGCTGAACTGGCGCGTCGAGGATCCATATCGCCTGCTCAACGGCAGCGTATCGTCGCGCTGGGACTGGGGCGGCGGCCGTTCGACCAACGAGGTCGTCAGCGACATCCGCTCCGCGCTCGCGGCCGATCCGCGCCTGCGCATCCTGATCACGCATGGCGCGAGCGATCTCGTCACGCCTTATTTCGAGAACCAGCTCATCGTCGATCAGATGCCGGCCTTCGCGACGGAGCGGCTGAAGCTCAATGTGTATGGCGGTGGCCACATGTACTACACCCGCGATGTCTCGCGCCGCGCGTTGCGCGAGGACGCCGAGCGGCTCTATCGAGCCGTGGCGGAAAGCTTCGAGAAACCGCGCGGTTGAGGTCCCCCGCCGTAGCCCGGCTTGAGCGAAGCGAAAGCGACTGCTTCGGGCGCCACCGGAACCCGGGTTTCGCTTCGCTCAACCCGGGCTACCCATCGCGTCCTCATAGGCGGCACTCGCCGCGAGCCAGTCTTCTTCCGCGTGCGCGAGGGCTTCCACGGCCTCGGCACGCGCCCTCGACAGCGCGGTGGCCTTGACGGGATCACGCGCGAACAGGCCATTCGCCAGTTGGTCGTCGATTGACGCGATGTCCGCGGTGAGCCGCGCAACGGCGTTCTCGGCGGCATCGATGCGGCGCTTGAGCGGTTTAAGCTCCTCGCGCTTCTCGGCGGCGGCACGGCGTTGATCGGTGCGGGACATCTTCTCGGTCTCATCCCGCGTCTCGCGCTTCGTCTCGCGGCCGAGTACGAGCCGGCGATAGTCGTCGAGGTCGCCCTCGTAGGATGCGACTGTGCCGTCGCCGACGAGCCAGAGCCGGTCGGCGCAGGCCTCGATCAGATACCGGTCATGCGAGACGAGGATCACGGCACCCGGATAGTCGTTGATCGCATCGGCCAGCGCGGCGCGGCCGTCGACGTCGAGGTGGTTGGTCGGCTCATCGAGGATGACCAGATGCGGACCGGAGAATGTTGCGAGCCCGATGAGCAGTCGCGCCTTCTCGCCGCCGGATAGCGTCGCGACCGGCGTGTTCGCGGTGTCGGCGGAAAAGCCGATGCTGCCGGCGCGGGCGCGCACCTTGGCCTCCGGCGCTTCCGGCATCAGGCGGCGCACGTGATCGAAGACGCTCTGTTCCGGGATCAACTCATCGAGCTGGTGCTGCGCGAAGTACGCGACGTTGAGTGCATGCGCCCGCGTAATCGTGCCGCTCTCGGGCGCGAGCCGTCCGGCGAGCAGCTTGGCGAGCGTCGACTTGCCGTTGCCGTTGGCCCCGAGGAGCGCGATGCGGTCGTCGGTATCGATGCGCAGCGTGACGCGGCGCAGCACCGGCTTGCCGGGCTCGTAGCCGGCCGAGACCTTGTCGAACGCGATGATCGGCGGCGACAGCATCTTCGCCGGCGGCGGGAATGCGATCCGCCGCACCTCCTCGTTCAGCACCGCGGCGATCGGCTCCATCCGGGCGAGGCGCTTCACGCGCGATTGCGCCTGGCGCGCCTTGGTGGCCTTGGCCTTGAAGCGGTCGATGAAGGCCTGCAGCCGCTTGCGCTCGGCTTCCTGCTTCTTGATGGCCTTCGCGTCGAGCGCCTGCTTCTCGGCGCGCTG
>JAXDNZ010000022.1:0-4281 GCA_034669185.1 Hyphomicrobiales bacterium | reverse complement strand
GCGCATGCACGCGTTGCGTCGCGCTCGGCTTGCGTCCCTCGATCGCCGCGATGGCTTCGTCGAGCGCGTCGTCGTCGAGCGCGGTCCATCGCGACAGTGTCTCGAACACCCGGTTGGCCATATTGGCGGCCGCGGCCTTGGTATAGGTGAGGCAGAGGATCTTCTCGGGCTGCGTGCCGCGCAGCAGCAGGCGAATCACGCGCTGCGCCAGCACATGCGTCTTGCCCGAGCCGGCATTCGCCGCGACCCAGGCCGACGCCGCCGGATCGGAGGCGGCGCGCTGAACCTCGATCACGTCGGCCGGGACGCTCACTCCACGCCCTCCTCGTCCTCGCCGCCCGCGGACCATTCGGCGACGCGCGCCAGATGGTCGTAGTCGCCATAACGCGTCTTCCACATCGGGCTGACCAGCGAGCGGTAGGGCTCCTTCGGATTCGCGAAGCGCGCGAGGACGCCTTTCAGGCGTGCCAGCGCCTTGTCGGCATGGAAGTCCGCTGTTCCGTCCTTGAATTCGATCCGCTTCGCCTCGCCCCCTGGATCGCGTCCACGCAGGGAGACATAGGCCAGTTCGGTGAGGGATCCGGGCTTCAGATTCTCGAAGCCGCCCTGCCGCAGGATCGCGCCCTCGAGCGTCAGTTGCGGCGACAGGCCGGTGCGGACTTGCGGTTCGGTGGGTATCGTGCCGGTCTTGTAGTCGAGGATCGCGAACGAACCGTCGGCGAACCGCTCGATACGGTCGGCCCGGGTGATGAGCCTGAAGACGCGGTTGTCGATTTCGATGTCGAGCTTGCCGCGCATCTCGGCATGGATCTCGGTGGTATCCGCGCGGCGCAGTGCCTCCCAGGCGACGAACCAGCGCGCAATGCGGACAAAACGCGGCCACCAGAACGCGCGCGCTTCGGGAAAGTCCCGCAATGGCGCAAAATGCTTCTCGCCGAGCGCCAGCAGCTCGCCGAGCGGGTCGGGCGGCAAACCCTGCGCAAAAATTTCGGTGAACTCGCCGATCGCGCCGTGGATCAGGGTGCCGCGGTCGCGCGCACCGGGCGGCGTGTCGACGGCATCGAGCGGACGAAGACCGAGAATGTGCTTCGCATAGACCGTGTAGGGATCGCGCAGCAGGTTCTCGATCTCGGTGACGCTGAGCTGCGCGGGCCGCGCCGCCAGCGGGGGCCGCGGGCGCGGACGCGGCGCCGGCTTGATGGATTCGGCGCGATCGATGTGGCGCGCCCATTCGACATACTGCGCGCCTCGCTTGATTGCGTCGGTCCATTGCTCGCCCGCGACCGCGGCGAGCCGCTGCACGAAGCGCGACGCGACCGTCGGCGCGCCGCCCAGTTTCGCTGCGCGCGTCAGGATCACCTCGCGCGTGCCGGCAAGCTGCGCGAAGTCGTGCGCCGAAAGCCCGATGCGCCGTTCGGGCAGGTCGAGCCCGAGAGCGAGGCGCATCGGCCGCGAGAGCCACGGATCGGTGCGCGTATCGGGCGGCCAGACGCCTTCGACCAGACCGCCGAGCACCACACGGTCCACGGTCACAAGCCGCGCCTCGAGCGGCCCGAGGATGCGCACCCGTTCTCCGGGGCTGCCGGGTCTTCGGCAGACCCGGGGCGCGATCGTCGCCTCGAACAGCTCGGCATAGTCGGCGATGCCGATGTGGGGAACGTCGTCCGGTAGCTGACCCGCGATGTCCATGAAGGCCTCCGCGAGCGCCACGCCGTCATCGCCGGCAAACGCAGCCGGCACGCCTGCCTGATCGCGCGACAAGGAGGTCAGCACATCGCTGTGCAGCTTCGCCAAGGCGACGAAGGAATGCCGGCTCTTGAGTCCCTCGAGCGGCGCCAGAGCGCCCGCGAGCGATGCCACGAACGCCTGCGCGGCATCGAGATCCGCATTCGAGATCGTCGTGCGCGGATCGGAGCCGTGCAGGTCGGTCGGCTCTTTGCGCCGGAACTTGCCGAGCTCCTCGCGGAAGCGTGCAAGCGCGCCGGCAAGGCCCTGCGCGCCGGGCCGCGGCCGCGGGCCGCGCAGTACCGCGCGTTCGAGCGTCGCGATGGCGCGCGCATGTGCGCCAGCCTCGGCGTCAAGCCGAAAGCGCGCATGTTGCACCAGGGCAAGCAGCCCGACCGGCGGTAAGTCATCGAAGACAACTTGCGCGGCGAGCCGCGCGAACACGCCAGCCTGGGTCTCCGGCAGCGCGTCGCCGCCTGAATCGTCGGCCACGATATTCCAGCGCGCGAGCGCCGCGCCGACACGCCGCGCCAACGCGCGGTCCGGCGTCACTAGCGCGGCGGTCTTGCCGTGCTCGACCGCTTCGCGCAGCGCGACCGCGACGGCGAGCGCTTCCTCCTCGGCATTCGCCGCCTCGATCATCGCGAGACAGTCGAACGCATCGCGCCGCGCCGCATCCGCGCCGCGCGCGGCCCAGCGCTCGGTCGACGACGCCGGGCGCAAGGCTTCGGACAGGAGGCGCTCGCGCGCATGGGTTTCCCCGAGCATCACCACATCGTCCCGGGTGATGCCCATACGCTTGAGCAGGCCATGCATGGCGAACTGCGGATGGCCATGCGTCGCCGCATCGTCATCCAACCCGCCGATCAGGTCCCAGCTGCGCGCGTCGAGCGCGGTGTCCAGCCCGGGCAGCACCACGACGCCGTGCGGCAATTTTGCGATTGTATCCAGGAGCTTGGCGGTCGCCGGCATCGAGCCGGTCGAGCCCGCCGCGATCACCGGACCGTCGCTTGCAAGAAGCCGCTGGCGCTCGGCTTCGATCAGGAGATCGCGACGCGCCGCCGGTTCGATCCGGCGACGCTCCTCAAGGATCGCGGGCCATGCGGTGCGCGCGATCTGGAGAAAGTCGAGCGTCTTCTGCCAATACGCGTCGAACTCGGGCGGCACGAGCGTGTCGAGCTTGTCCCAGGGCACCTGCCGCGTCGTCATATCGTCAATCAGCCGTGCCAATGCGTCGGCGAGCGCAAGCGCGGACGCGGGGGTATTCGCGACCAGCGGATTGCCGGTGCCCGTGCGCAGGCCCGGCGAGGCGATCCATTGTTGCACGAGGCGCGCGAGCACCATCCGCCGTTCGAGGTCGCCGAGCGCCTGCGGCACCTCCAGCGCCTCCGCGCCGGCCGCGGCACTCGCGAACACGAGCTCGTCCTCGTCGATCTCGCCGAGTGGCACAATGCGCGGCAGCACCACGGCAGCGTCCTTGCCGAGCGCCTCGAGAAAGGCCGCGCGCGCAAGCTGACCGGCGCGCCGAGTCGGCAGGAACAGCGTCGCGATGGCGAGTGAAAGCGGACCGCCCGCGACAGGGAAGCCGGCGATCAGCCGCCCTTCTTTCAGCGCGCCGATCAGCGTCGGCAAAAACGGCGCCGAGGCGGGAATGGTGAAGACGCGTGCCGGCATGCCCGCCTTATAGGCACCGGCTTCTCATGGCGCCAACCCTCTTGCGCCGCGCCGTCTGTTCGCCGCATCGTCCGGGCAGAATCACAACGGAGGGGCGGGGCATGAGCCACGGCGTCCATGCGGTCCAGCACGAGGTTGAACATCAGCTCGAACACGAGGCCCACGGCGACGGTCACGGTGGAGCGGGCGGCCACGACAGCCAGAACAAGCGCATCGCACTGGTGATCTCGGTGCTGGCGCTGTTTCTCGCGTTCTCGGAGACACTGGGAAAGAGCGCGCAGACCTCGGCGCTCAACTTCCAGATCGAGGCTTCGAACCTGTGGAATTTCTTCCAGGCCAAGAACATCCGCCGCACCCTGACGATCGTCGCGGCGGAGACGGCAAAAATCGATGTCGCGACGACTTCCGACGCGGCACGCAAAGCCGCGCTCGCCAAGCAGGTCGACGACTGGACCAAGACCGCCGCACGCTATCGCTCGGAGCCCGAAGCCGGGGACGGCAAGGGCGAAGGCACGGTCGAGCTCATGCGGCGCGCCAAGGAGATGGAGCACGAACGCGATCTCGCACTCAACAAATACCACTACTTCGAGTTCGCCTCGGCCGCACTGCAGATCGGGATCGTGTTGTGTTCGGCGGCGGTCATCACCGGCATCATGCTGCTGGTCTGGCTCGCCGGCGGGCTTGGCGTTCTCGGTCTTGCGTTCATGACAATGGCGCTGTTCTTCCCGCACGTGCATTTGTTGGGCGGGCACTGAGGCGTGGTCGTTGCGACGCGGTAGCCTGGGTTGAGCAGAGCGAAACCCGGGGTGTTGGCTCACGCCGAAACCGGCCCCGGCTTTCGCTGCGCTCAAGCCGGGCTACGCGACCACTCCTGCGCAATTC
>JAXDNZ010000021.1:0-2503 GCA_034669185.1 Hyphomicrobiales bacterium | reverse complement strand
CCGCTCTCCGAGAAGCGCCTGGAGTACATTCTCGTGACCGGGGGAAACTGGGCCGGGCCGATCAAGGACTTCCGTCTCGTCATCGACAAGGGCGCGGAAGGCAACCTGATCAGCGCCTGCGGCAAGTTCAAAAAGATCTCGGCCACCCAGTTCGAGCTGCGGCAGGCCGACTATTTCCCCGAGCGCAATCTCGAAGTGCTGATCCTTGAACCGCTGCAGTAGCGCGTTCTCTGCGCCCGCCGCAGACGCCCGGCATTGGAATTGGGCAGCCGTCCGCGCGCGCTTTCTGCTAATCCATTCCCATGCCGGTGCTGGTCAACCTCCACCACGTGACGCGCTACGTCTATGAGCGCCCGGTCGCGCTCGGACCGCAGTTGATCCGCCTGCGGCCGGCGCCGCATGCCCGCACGCGCATTCCGAGTTATTCGCTCAAGGTCGTGCCGGCGGCGCATCACGTGAACTGGCAGCACGACCCCCACGGCAACTGGGTCGCGCGCTACACGTTTCCGGAGCGCACGGCCGAGTTCTCCGTCACGGTCGACCTCCACGCCGATCTCGCCGCCGTCAATCCGTTCGATTTTTTCGTCGAGCCCTATGCGGTGACCTATCCGTTCGCGCTGCCCGACGATCTCGCGCACGAGCTCGCGGCCTATCTCGAAACGGAGCCCGCCGGCGCGCGGCTTTCGGCATTCCTCGCCGCGCTGCCGCGTGCGCCGACCAGCACGGTGCAATTCCTCATCGACCTCAACGCGCAGGTGCGGCGCGTCGTGGATTACACGGTGCGCCTCGAGACCGGCACGCGCACGCCGGACGAAACGCTTGACGCTGGCTGCGGCTCGTGCCGCGACAGCGCGTGGCTGCTGGTGCAGGCGCTGCGTCATCTCAGGCTTCCGGCGCGGTTCGTGTCGGGCTATCTGATCCAGTTGAAGCCGGACGTGGCGCCGCTCGACGGCATCGCGCCCGAGCGCGACGTCGCCGATCTGCACGCCTGGGCCGAAGTCTACGTGCCGGGCGCGGGCTGGATCGGGCTCGATGCGACCTCGGGCCTGCTCACCGGCGAAGGCCATATCCCGCTTGCCGCGACCCCGCATTTCCGCTCCGCCGCGCCGATCACCGGAACGGTCGAGCCGGCGGAGTCGACGTTCTCGTTCGAGATGACGGTCACGCGCGTCGCCGAAACGCCGCGCGTCACGCGGCCGTTCTCGGACGACGCCTGGGCGGCGCTCGACGCGCTCGGCGAGATAGTGGACGCGGATCTGGCGGCGAGCGACGTGCGTCTCACCATGGGGGGCGAGCCGACCTTCGTGTCCATCGACGATTATCAGTCTGTCGAATGGACCATCGCGGCGCTCGGCGCCGAGAAGCGCCTGCGCGCGGATGCGCTGACACGACGGCTGCGCGACCGCTTCGCCCCGCAGGGGCTGCTGCATTACGGGTTCGGCAAGTGGTATCCGGGCGAGCCGATGCCGCGCTGGGCGTTCGCCCTCTATTGGCGCCGCGACGGCAAGCCGTTGTGGCGCGACGAAAAGTTGATCGCGCGCGAGGACGACACGCGCGCGCCCGCCGCCGAGGACGCGAAGCGTTTCGCCGAAAGCGTCGCGGCTGGCCTCGGCATCGCGGCCGAGCGTGTGCAGCCGGCCTATGAAGACCCCGCGCACTGGATGCTGGAAGAAGGCAAGCTGCCGGTGAACGTCGATCCGGCCGACCCCAAGCTGTTCGATCCGGCGGCGCGTGCTCGCATGGTGCGGGTGTTCGCGCGCGGGCTCGGGTCGCCGTGCGCCTATGTGCTGCCGCTGCGCCGCGTCGAGGCTCATTGGGCGAGCGAAGCCTGGGAGGTGCGGCGCGGGCATCTGTTTCTGCTGCCGGGCGATCTGCCGGCGGGCTCGCGCCTTCCACTCGCCGCGCTGCCGCGCGTCGAGCCGGCGGATTATCCGATGGTGGCGCAAGCCGACCCGATGGCGCAGACGCAGCCCCTGTCCGATCCGGATCCGAGCCCGTCACCGCCCGCCGAAGATGCCGTCACGCGCACCGCGCTCGTCCTCGAGCCGCGCGACGGGCGGCTCTGCGTGTTCATGCCCTATCTCGGCACGCTGGAAGGCTATGTCGACGTCCTCGCCGCGGTGGAGAAGGCCGCGCAAAACCTCGCCATTCCGATCCACATCGAAGGCTACGCGCCGCCGCCGGATCCGCGCCTCGACGTCATCAAGGTGACGCCCGATCCCGGCGTCGTCGAGGTGAACCTCCATGCCGCGAAAAGCTGGCGCGAGGCGGTCGCGATCGCGCAGGGCGTCTATGAGGACGCGCGGCTGGTCCGCCTCGGCAGCGAAAAATTCATGCATGACGGCCGGGCGACCGGCACCGGCGGCGGCAGCCATATCGTGGTCGGCGGCGCGACGCCGGCGGACAGCCCGTTCCTGCGCCGGCCGGATCTGCTCAAGAGCATCCTGCTCTATTGGCAGCGTCATCCCTCGCTCTCGTATCTCTTCTCCGGCCTGTTCATCGG
>JAXDNZ010000020.1:0-2952 GCA_034669185.1 Hyphomicrobiales bacterium | reverse complement strand
TTTGCGCTCGCCAGCGAGCTGATGCGCACGATCCAGAAGCCGCACCGCAATCTGCTTTACGTGGCGCTGTTCCTGCACGACATCGCCAAGGGCCGCGTCGAGGACCATTCGATCGCGGGCGCGCGCGTCGCGCGTCGTTTCTGTCCGCGGCTCGGCCTCTCGGCAAGCGAGACCGAGACGGTGGCATGGCTGGTCGAGAAGCATCTGGTGATGTCGAGCATCGCGCAGTCGCGCGATCTCTCCGACCGCAAGACGATCGAGAACTTCGCCGCCGTGGTGCAGTCGCTGGAGCGGATGAAGCTCCTTCTCATTCTCACCGCCGCCGATATCCGTGCGGTCGGTCCCGGCGTGTGGAATTCATGGAAGGCGCAACTCCTGCGCACGCTCTATTACGAGACCGAACCGGTGCTGACCGGCGGCTTCTCGGAAGTGAACCGGCAGAAGCGCGTCGAGATGGCGCAAGCCGAGCTGCGCCATGAACTGAAGGACTGGCGCGAGGAGGAACTGGACGCCTACATCACGCGTCACTATCCGGCCTACTGGCTCAAGGTCGACCTGCCGCACAAGATCTCGCACGCGAACTTCCTGAGGTCCGCCCAGGAGGCGGGCAAGGCGGTCGTGACCGGCGTCGGCTTCGATCCGGCGCGCGGCGTCACCGAACTGACGGTGCTGGCGCCGGATCATCCGCGGCTTCTCTCGGTGATCGCGGGCGCGTGCGCGGCGGCCGGTGCCAACATCGTCGACGCGCAGATCTTCACCACGACGGACGGGCTCGCGCTCGACACCATCGCGGTGTCGCGCGAGTTCGAGCACAACGAAGACGAGGCGCGCCGCGCGCTGCGCATCGCGGACTCGATCGAGCGCGCGTTGCGCGGCGAGCTGCGGCTGCCGGAGATCATGGCGAAGCGCACCGGCCGCAAGGCGCGGCTGAAGGCGTTCGCGCTCGAGCCCGAGGTGATGCTCTACAACCAGTGGTCCAACCGTTACACGGTCGTGGAAGTCTCCGGGCTCGACCGGCCGGGCCTGTTGTATGAGCTGACCGCGACGATCTCGAAGCTCTCGCTCAACATCGCTTCGGCGCATGTCGCGACCTTCGGCGAGCGCGTGGTCGACGTCTTTTACGTCACCGACCTGCTCGGTGCGCAGATCACCTCGCCGTCGCGTCAGGCCGCGATCAAGCGCGCGCTGTTGCCGCTGTTCGCCGAGGACGAGCGCAAGATAGCGAAGGCGGCGGGCTAGCGCGAGTTAGTCAAAGGCCCTCTCAGAGCCGCTTTTCATTCTTTGCCGCGCGGTTGCCGGCGGCGAGGGAATCCTTCTCGCACATGTAAGCGCCGGCCTTGGTCTTCCCGTAGTCGTGGCTGCTCGCGAAGTGGAAGATCTTCGACGCGGTGTTCAGCCAGACGACCGTATCGGAGGGGCAATGCGCCTTCGCCGCAGCCTCCGTCGCGAACTGGTTGGCGCCGGTCGGCGCGGTCCTTGCGGCGGGGGCGGGCGCTTGCGGCGCCTTGGTCGCTGCCGGCGGCGGGGCCGGCTCCTTCACCTGCGGAGCCTTCGTGGCGGCTGGCGGAGTTGCCGGGGGCGCGGCAACGGCTGACTCCGCACGGCACTTCTCGACATAGGCCTTTTCCGTGATTCCCGCTTTCTGGTTCTCGGCCCTCTTTGCCCGCCATTCGTCCTCGCAGGCCTTGATCGTCTTCTGTTGCGCGTAGGCTGGGGACGATAACGCGGTGACGCTTATCGCCGCCGCGCAAATTGCCATGACCAGATGCAGCCTCATTTCATTCCCCTTGGATCAGAGTAAAGTTTTCACGACACGTGCTCGAAGTGATGCGTTGCGCTCCAGCTATTGAGCCTGGCCGGTGAGCAGCGGAGTGATCCGGCGCACGGCGACACGACGGTTCGCGCGCTCCGGTCCATCTGTTGGAATCTTGAGATATTGTTTGCCGTAACCCTGCGAGGACAGATTCTCGGGCGGCACGCGGAACTGCTGGGTCAGCACGATTGCGACCGACTCAGCCCGCCGGTCCGACAGCGACAGATTGTCGACATCCGATCCGACCCCGTCAGTGTGCCCCTCGATCAGGAACACTTCGCGCGGGTTGCTCGCTATCGCGCGGTTGATCCCATCCGCGATGATCGCCAGCCGCTCGATTTGATCGGGAGCGATCTCCCATGATCCGGTTTCGAACGTCACCGTGGTGAGATCGATCCGGCGCATCCGATCGCGCAAGGGGGCGCTGTAGCGGATTTCGTCCAGCGAATAGGGACGTTCGATGGCGGCGAGCGGTGGGGCGAGCAGCGTTTCATAGATCACGGTCGGGCTCGCGGCCTCCGTCTCCACGATATATTGCTCACGCGGCAGGCGGATCACCGGCGCAGGCACGTCGACGAAAAATCCCGCAAACCCAGGACCGCGACGTCCGGCTGCGCGAGGGGCGTTGTCGATGATGACGATCTCGCGGCCGTCGGCAAGGATGCGCGAGCGCCGCACGAGATAGCCGTCATCGTCGATGGTCGTCACCACGCGCTCGCCGCCCGGCCGCACCACGATCGTGACGTTCGTGTTGCCTCTGCGCTCGACGCGCACGTCTTGTGCGCCGTAGCGGAACCGATCCACCTCGCTGTGGCGAATGATCGTGCGGTCACCCTGCCGAAGGATGGTGCGATCCGGTTCGCGGATCATGGTGACGCCACCCTCCGTGGATTCGCGGCGCTCGCCGCGCAGCTCGTCGATCCGTCGCAGCTCCCGGCCCTGCGACGATTGCGGCGCGAGACCCGCGCCCGGCGCCGCGGGCGCGATCGGACGGGCCTGCTGCGGGGACGGCGCCGGCGTGCCCGCGGGCGTCAGCGGAGCCGATTGCGTATTCGGGACGGCGCCTGCCGGACCGGCAGGTGCGGCCGTCGGGGGCGGCGCGCCTCTCGGCAGCGTCCCGGGTGCGCCGGTCGGTCCCG
>JAXDNZ010000019.1:0-6794 GCA_034669185.1 Hyphomicrobiales bacterium | reverse complement strand
AGATAGATCACCTGCCGGCCGCCCGGATACGAGCGCAGGTCGCCCATCAGCGCGGCGTCGCGGCCGAGCTTCGCCGCCATTCCGAACGTGCGCACGAAGCCGTTGCGCCGCGACATGCGCATCTCGACACCGCGCAGCGGCTCGCCGTTGTAGCCAGTGATGGTTGCGACCTTCAGGTCGATGTCGAGGTCGCGCATGGAGGACTTGGTCTTGTCCGGCACCGCGCCGGACGTGTTCGACTTGATGAAGCCGCGGCCGTCGAACACTTCGCCGCGCATCGTCACTTTCAGCGTGCCGTCCGGCGCGCGGTCGGCGCGGAGCGTCGCCTTGTCGCCATCCGAGAGCCCGAATGTCGGGAAGCTCGCGAGCATGATCTCGCCCTTGTCGTCGAGCTCGATCATGCCCTTGACCAGCGCACCGGAGCCTTCGATGACGATGTCCTCGAAGCGCATCGACTGCGGCTTGTCGACCACCGTGAAGGAGACCTTCGCAGGCTTGCCGGCGACCTTCCACCAGCCGGGAAGCAGCTCCGAGACCTTCACATCCTTAAGGTCGGCCTCCACCTGATAGCGGCTCTCGCGATCGGTGTACGACGCGCGGCCGTGCAGGCGGAACTGAAGCGGTCCGGTGACCGTTTCGGTCATCCCAAGACCGAGCCGCGCACGCGCGGAGTCGTCAAGCGTTGCGTACATGCGCACCTCGGCGTCGGTGTCGCCGACCGGCTTGCGGTACTCGATCGTCGCGGGCAGGCCGGCAATCTTGACGTCGCCCTTGGTCTGGAAGCCCTGCGCGTTGTTGGCGGTAAGCCGCAGCGCCGTAGCCTCCACCTTCTGCCCGCGCACCCATTTCTCGGCGGCGAAATTGGCGAGGTCGGCTTCAATGGCGTAGTTCACGCTCTCCTTGGTCAGCGTGCCGGTGAGCGGAAAGTTCAACGCGACGCGGGCGACGAACGTGCCTTTCGTCGTCTCCGGATCGAGCGCGACATTGGCGGAATCGCGCAGCCGTTCGAGCGCAAGCAGTTCGGCCGCCGCGTCCGCGGTGCCCTCGGCGCGGAAGCGCGTGCGCGATGGCGAGGGCTTCGGATGCGTGTCCGGAACCTCGAAGCTGCCCTGGCTAAGCGTCAGCTTGCGGCCCGAGGGCAGATCGACCATGGCCTTGCCGATGGCGACCGTCGCGGTGCGTCCGACGACCCGCGTCGTCAGGTCGGCGTCGCGCAGCGACGGCAGGCCGTCGACCAGACGCAACGTGTTGCCGGTCGTCAGCATGTCCATCGAGAGGCCGTCGTCGGGAACGGGCGGACCGCCGGGGACGAGCGTAGAGAGGGGCGCATTGGTCGCCATGACAAGGCGCTCGACTGTCCCACCAGTCACGCGCTCCACCACCCACGCGCGCAGCCGCGGCAACACCAGCGCCGGCCACATGCGCTTGAATGCCGAGACCGTCATGCGGGTGCCGGCGACGCCGATTGCAAGACGCGGATCCGGGCTCGAATAGTCGATGCCGCCGGAAAGTGCGATGCCGCCGGCCATGCCGCTGAGATCGCCCTGAAGGATCTCGAACACGCGGCGGACCGGATCGATGCGCGCGCGCACGGCGACGCGGTCGATGATCAGCGGCGGCTCGTTCGAACGATCGGCGGACGCGAACGCGAATATGCCGCGCGGAATGGTCAGCGCCCACGCGCCGTTGGCGTCCGCAGGAAAGTCAAGTTGCCCGAACAGACTGATGCGGCTCGCGCCCGAGCGGGCATCGAGCGGCATCAGTAGCTGACGGGCCGCCGCATTCCAGCGCAAGCTCAGTTGTGCCTCGTCGATCTGGATACGGCTCTCGGCATCCTCGCGCGCGCCGACATAGCCCGAGCCGGCAACGATGCGGCCTTCCATCTGCTGCAACGTGCCGTCGCGGTCGATCTCGGCGCGGATCACGGCAGAGAGCGGCACGTCGGCGGAGAATTGGCTGTCGTCGAGCCGCATCGCCAGCATGAGGTCTTTCGGCGACACGTCGCGCACCACCGTCTCGATGGTGCGGCGGCCGTCCGGCCGCGGCGTCACTGTCGCGATGATCGACCATACCCCGTCGGCACCAGTGGAGTTGACCGCGAAGGCGACGCCGCCGTCGCGTGGACGCGTCAAACTGAGATTGATGTGCTCGAAGCTCCAGCGCTTGCCGCTGCGCCGATCGTCGACCACCAAAGTGCAGTCCTTCAGACCGACCTCGGCGAGCGAGCCGCCATCGAGCCCGAGCGAGTCGAGCTTGTCGATCCAGGCAAGCAGCGCGGCGAGTGGATTGGTCGCGATCTCGACCGGGGGGACCGCACGCCCATTCGGCGCGGGCGCCGCCGCGGCACTGATCGCGCTCGTCGCCATCGGAGACGTTGCGGGCGCACTCGACAGCGACGGCTTGCCGGCGCCGGCAAAGATCGCGACGTGCCCGTCCGGCTCGACCCGCAGCGCCATTTCGGCGCCGATCAGGCTCAGGCGGTCCGCCTGAAGGCTTCCGGTTAGGAGACTCGCCAAGCCGACCTCGGCCTTCGGCGCGCTTGCGATCACCGTGCCGGTGCTGTCGCGCACCACGAGGTCGCGCAGTCGCAGCGCGGTACGCCCGGTCTCATCGCGCTCGAGCACCGTACCGCCGACCTCGACCCGATGTCCGCCGCCGAGCCGCTGCTCAATTGCTGAGGTGAGCCACGAAGTCGCAAATCCCATCGGGATAGGCCCGGTCGCAAGCAGCCACCAGACGACGAAGCAGACGGCGAGCGTCGCGAAAGCGGCCGCGCCCATGCCGATCGCGCAGCGGCGCGCGAGGTGTGAACGCGTCACCAGGTGGCGCAACGGACGATCGTGGTCGGAGCGGAGGTGGTCGGCGGCGCGCTCCGCGAGCGCACGCCCATGCAACTCGAACGCGGACCATGCGGCGCGCACGGTCGCGGCAACCGAACTGATGGCGGTGCCCCTCATGCGCAGCCGGATGTCCCCTCGTGCTTGAGGCCCCTCGCCTCGGATTGCAGAGCATCGGCGGCCGGGCCCAAAACAGCCCCGCTCTCGCACGAATCCCCCCAGATCCGCCAGCCCTTTACCGGCGTCTCGTCGGCCGTCAAATTGACCGCGGGAAAGCGTCGAAAGGAAGGCATATGGCACTCGCGGTCGGCGAAAAGGCGCCGGATTTCACGCTGCTGCGCGACGGCGGCGGGACGATCACGCTCGGCGACTTCAAGGGCCGCAAGCTGGTCCTCTATTTCTACCCGAAGGCGGATACGCCCGGTTGTACCAAGGAGGCGATCGCGTTCAACGGCCTCAAGCGCGCCTTCGCAGCCGCCGGAACGGACGTGGTCGGAGTCTCGGCCGATCCGGTCAAGGCGCAAGACAAGTTCCGCGATAAATACGGCCTGAAATTTCCGCTCGCCTCCGATGAGACTCACGCGATGCTGGCCGCCTATGGCGTCTGGGGCGAGAAATCGATGTACGGCCGCAGGTTCATGGGGGTGTTGCGGAGCACCTTCCTGATCGACGGCAAAGGGCGCGTCGCGCAGATGTGGCACGGCGTCAAGGTCGACGGCCATGCCGACGCGGTTCTCGCGGCCGCAAAGGCGCTCTGATCGCGCGGATAAGGACATGACCGGACGGAGTCTCGTGGCGAAGCCGCGCCCAAGTGGCGCCGTATTATGGTTTCCATTTCGTTAACGACGCACCGGTTCCGCCTTTGCGGAAAATTAACCATGCGCAGGTGAAATCGCTCTCCGTGTGCCGGCCCGATCCGGTCGGGCCGCGCGGGAGTGTTGATGTCGAACCGGCCGCATCCCCACAGCCACGAGTACGGCCATCGCCGCGCTCATACGCAACGTCCGCGCGCCGCATGGCGCGCCGACTGGACGCTCGGCCATGGCGGACGGCAGGTCCGCGTCCGGCCGGTGGCGTTCTGGATCATCGTCGGGTCGCTCGTGATCATGGCGGGCTGGTCGGCGGTCACCGCCACTTACTTTGCGTTCCGCGACGACGTGCTGACGCGGCTTCTTGCCCGGCAAGCGCAAATGCAATTCGCCTATGAGGACCGCATCGCGGACCTGCGCTCGCAGGTCGACCGTGTTGCGAGCCGCCAATTGCTCGACCAGGAGCAGTTCGAGAACCGGCTCGAGCAGATCGCACGACGCCAGTCGACGCTCGAGTCCCGCGCCTCCGCGCTCTCGAGCTTGCCGGACCCGGCGCCGACCGGCTCCATCAAGCCGAGCGTGCGCACGCCGGTTGCGCCCGTGCTCCCGCAAGCCGGAGCGCCGAAACCCTCGCCGATCAACGACACCGTGATCCTGGTGCCGCCTCCCGAGCGACAGGCGCGGCTTGAGTCGCGCAACGCCCTCAACGCCGGCACGCGGTTTGCCGCGATCAACACCCCCGTGGGCATCGAGGGCGCGCTCGCACGGCTGCAGGCCTCGCTCGACCGCTATGAGGCGAGCCAGGCAGCGACGCTGAACAATCTCGAGGAAAACTACGACGCCAAGGCGCGCCGCATGCGCAACATCCTGGCCGACCTCGGCCTCGACATGAACAAGATCGCACCCGGCCCCGCGACACGCGCGACCGGCGGTCCGTTCGTGCCCGCGAAGGGACCTCTCGCCGCCTCGACGTTCGAACGCCAGCTCTACCGCATCAGGCTCGCGCGCAGCCAGGTCGATCGATTGAGCCGCACGCTCACCGTCGTGCCGATCCGCAAGCCGATGATCGGCGACCTGGAGATGACCTCGGGGTTCGGCGTGCGCAATGATCCGTTCCTGCGCGGGCCGGCGATGCACACCGGACTCGATTTTCGCGCCGAGACCGGCGATCCCGCGCGCGCGACCGCAGCCGGCACCATCACGATCGCGGGCTGGAACGCGGGCTACGGCAAGATGGTCGAGGTCGATCACGGCAACGGCCTTGCGACGCGCTATGCGCACCTCTCGGCGATCGATGTGCAGGTCGGCGACACGATCCGCATTGGCCAAGTGGTCGGCAAGGTCGGCTCGACCGGGCGCTCCACCGGCCCGCATCTGCACTACGAGACGCGCATCGACGGCGATCCGGTCGACCCGCAGAAGTTCCTGCGCGCGGGTGTGCGCCTTGGCGGCGGTGCGCTGTAGCTCGACGTCGCTCGCTACTCCACGTCCTCAACCTTCTCGGGCGCCGTCCCGAACGCCTTCTGCGCGAGCGTCGCCTCCATGAACTGATCGAGGTCGCCGTCGAGCACGCCACCACTGTCGGAGGTCTGCACGCCGGTGCGCAGGTCCTTCACCATCTGGTAGGGCTGCAGGACGTAAGAGCGGATCTGGTGTCCCCAGCCGATATCGGTCTTGTTTGCCTGGTCGACGGCCGCCTGCGCCTCGCGCTTCTTGAGCTCCATCTCGTAAATCCGCGCCCGCAGCATGTCCCAGGCCTGAGCGCGATTGCGATGCTGCGAGCGGTCGTTCTGGCAGTAGACCACGATGTTGGTGGGGATGTGCGTGAGGCGGATCGCCGACTCGGTCTTGTTGACGTGCTGGCCCCCTGCCCCGCTGGCGCGCAGCGTATCGGTGCGCACGTCGGACTCCTTGATGTCGACCTTGATGCGGTCGTCGATCACCGGATAGACCGTGACACTGGCAAATGACGTGTGGCGCCGCGCATTGGAATCGAACGGCGAGATGCGCACCAAACGGTGCACACCGTTCTCGGTCTTGAGCCAGCCATACGCGTTGCGCCCCTTGACCTGGATCGTTGCGGATTTCAGACCGGCCTCTTCGCCGGCGGTCTCCTCCATGTATTCGACCTTGTAGCCGTGCTTCTCGGCCCAGCGCGTGTACATGCGCGCCAGCATGTTGGCCCAGTCCTGGCTTTCCGTGCCGCCCGCACCGGCATGGACTTCGAGATAGCTGTCGTTGGCGTCCGCCTCGCCGGAGAGAAGCGCCTCCAGTTCGCGCCGCGCGACGTCGGCCTTGAGCTTGCGCAACGCTCCTTCGGCTTCCGCAATGACCTTCTGATCCTTCTCGGCTTCGCCAAGCTCGATCATCGTAAGCTGGTCTTCGAGCTCACGCTCGATGCGGCCGATGGCGGTGAGCTGGTCTTCGAGCGCGGTGCGCTCCTGCATCACGCGTTGCGCGCGCTGCTGGTCGTTCCAGAGGTTCGGGTCTTCGGCGAGCTTGTTCAGCTCGTCGAGCCGCCTGCGCGCTGCGTCGAAGTCAAAGATGCCTCCTCAGCAGCCCGACCGACAGCTTGATCTCGTCGACAATCGTTTGAATTTCCGCGCGCATGGTCTTGACCCGGGGATTCGCGGGCCGGAACCTAATGTCAGGACGGCGCAACGGCAAGGCGGCGACAGGTGAAAGACCGGCTCATCGGAACCTGGACACTCGTGTCCGCGGAGCGCGAAGAAATTCCCACCGGCACCAAGACCGCATTCCTGGGCGAAAACCCGAGCGGCTTCCTGCATTACATGCCGGATGGACGCATGCTCGCGCTCATCACACGCGACGGCCGCAAGGCCCCCGCCGGCAAGGTCGCGGACCCGGCCGAGGCCGAGGCACTGATCCGCCGCATGATCGCGTATGGCGGCACCTACACCTGCGACGGCAGCGAGGTCACGCACCATTGCGACATCTCGTGGAACCAGAGCTTCACCGGCACCGTGCAGAAGCGCACGGTGACGTTCGAAGGCGACCGTCTGATCCTCTCGCCTCCGCCCTCGCCGGATCCGACCGACGGTACGATGAGCGTGCGCCGACTGACCTGGAAGCGCGTCGGAGCATGATGCCGAAGTGGAGAGCCGTTTTACGGGGCCCGATCATGCCT
>JAXDNZ010000018.1:0-4625 GCA_034669185.1 Hyphomicrobiales bacterium | reverse complement strand
GCGGCCGCGAGCGCCGCCATGGCGGTGGCGCGCCGGGCGGCTGTCATGAGTGCGGCCTTCGGGCGCCGCGCTGCCATCGTGTCGGGCGTCATGATCCTCCTCGTCCTCGCCCCCGCAAGCTTGGTCGCGCTCCGGCCGGTCAGAGACCCAGGCCCGAGCCGGTGTTGTTGGAATTGTTCTGGTTGACGGCCTGGCTGAACGACGTGCCGCCAATGGTACGCAGGTTGATGATCACCAGAACCTTCTGGTCGGTCGTCGTTGTGCCGGCGTAGTTGTAGTCGGTGATGTAGTTGAGCGAGATCGCGAAGCAATCGTCGATATAGCCGAGACCGAGGCGATGCTGGTTGATCTGCTTCGCCTCGATGTCATAGCGCGCCGAGGCCAAGACGCTCCAGTTCTGCGTGACCTTGAAATTGACCGTTCCGACGATGCCCTGCCGCCGCTCGAGGAAGCCGATCTCCGGCTGGGGTCCGTAATTGCCGTAGACCATCGAAACGTTCCAGCGGTCGAAGTTTGCGCGGCCCTCGACCTCGATGCGGCGGAAGTTGAACGTCTGCTCGTCGATCAGGAAGCGCGAGATGAAGGTGTAGATGTTGTCGGGCTGGTAGGCCACGCGCGCCACGTAGTCCGAGCGCTGCGTTTCCAGCCCGCTGGTAATGCCGGTGTTGACGGTGTCGGCAGTCGCGAAGGAGTTCGCGCCGAACAGCTGGTAGGACTGTCCGACCAGCACGTTGAAGAAACCCGCTTTGTTGAATTGCGCGGTGTATTGCACGCCGGCGTTCAGCCGCGTGCCGCCTTCGACGCGATCCCAGCCGGAGAACTTGTTGACGCTGAACAGGTTGCTGTCGTCGAAGATCATGCTCTGCGCGTCTTCGTTCGGCAGCTTGCCGATGCTTCCTTCGTTCGGGCGCACGACGAGTTGCGCGATCGGTTCGATGGTCTGCGTGCCCCACGGCTGCACGTCGATGAAGGGATAGCGATATTCAAGCCCGACCGCCGGCATGATGCGGCCGACGCTGCTGTCGCCGGGGACGAGGAAGTTCGACACGCCGGGCTGAGCGGTCACCGACAGCGCGGCGACGTCGGCGCGCACCGAGACGAAGGGCGTCCACTTCTCGCCGTACGGATCGATATAGGTCCGTTTCCAGGTCGCCTCACCGGAAACGCGCGAATAGGTTCCGGGAAAGCCGCGCAGGATGCAGCTTGCCGGGGTCTTGAGCGCGGGATCGGGACTCGTGGAGTCGCATTGGCCGCTGGTCAGCGAGGCTTGCGTGATCGGGTCGAAGTCGGCCTGCTCGCGTGACAGGCTGGTCAGGTTGAACTTGTAGCTCAGCTGGCCGCCGAAGATGGATGGACCGAGTACGTTGCGATAGTCGATGACAGGATGGACGATCGGAAGCTGCTGCTGTGTGTCGGCGAGCGACAGCCCGTAGAAGTACATCGCGCGGATGTCGAAATAGCTGCGCGCACCGCGTCCGGTCAGATAAGCCTGCGAAACGGTCTCCAGGCCGCCCGACTTGAACGGGTCCATGGTGGTGAAATAGGTGCGCAGCCCGTAGTCCTGCAGCACCAGCTTGTCGGTCAGCAGCGAGCCGTCCCAACCCCACACCCAGTTGTTGTTCAGGCTGAACTGGCCGGTCGTGTCGATGCTGCCGCGGAAGTCGCGGTCGCCGGGCGAGCCGACGCCGTACTTCTCCGCGAAGTACTGCCGGTCGGCCTGGAAGATGCCCGCCGCGCGGATCGCGTAGGATCCATTGAGCAGCCGGTGGCGCCACTCGCCCTGCAGCAGGAGGCCCTGCTTCGACGTGAGCGTCGGCGTCAGGGTGAAGTCGTAGTTCGGCGCGAGCGCCCAGAAGTAGGGCACGGTCACGCCAAGGCCGTACTGGCCGGTCACCGAGAACTTCGGATCAAGCACGCCGGTCTTGCGCTTGACCGTCGGGTCGGGTGTCGAGAGGTAGGGCCAGTAGAACAACGGGAAGCCGAACGCTTCGAGCCTCGCCTGCTCGAAGTAGATCATCTTCTCGGTTTCGTCGTGAATGATGCGCGTCGCCTTGACCTGCCAGCGCGGCGGTTTGCTCGGATCGTCCTTGCACGGCTCGCACGCCGTATAGACGCCGCTCTGGAACGTGGTGAAGCGGCCTTCGGTCTTTTCCCCGCGCGGTGCCGCAAAGCGCGTCTTGTCGGCCGCCTCGAGCTGAAGCGAATCCACGAAGCCGTCGCGGAACTTCTCGGTGAGCTCGATCACCTCGCCGCGCACGACCTTGCCGTCCGCCTCGGTCAGGCGGACGTTGCCTTCGGCGCGCAGGCGCTTGGTCCTCTTGTCGTAGACGACCTTGTTCGCCTCGAGCTCCGACTTCTCGTAGTAAATCTGGACGTTGCCGATCGCGATGATGCGGTCATTGGCGTTGTCGTATTGCATCTCGTCGGCGCGCACGAGCATCTGCGCGTTCGGATCGGCGTTCGGCGATCCGAACTTCGACGATGCGGTGGGCGGCGGCTTGCCCCGCGGGACGTTGACCCACTGCGGATTGTTGACGTCAAACTGGGCCGCGGCGGGACGCACGTCCCCGACGGCGCCGAGCGCGAGGCTCGCGACCGCACCAACGAAAGCCGCCAAGCGGCTTTCCCGACTGCACTTATGAGGCCGAGCGGTGATCGCCGCGGCCATCACCCGTCCTCCTGGTACAAAAGCACGATGAAGCCCGTCAGTCCCCCTCCGAGTACAGGCAACCAAGCGGCCGCCGCTGGGTGCAACAGCTCGGCCTTGCTCAAGTCCTCGGTCACTTTCGACAATACATAAAGCAGAAAGCCCGCCGCAATGCCACCCAAAACCATTTTTGTAATGCCGCCAAAGCGAAAAAATCGTAAACTCACACAACACGCAAGCATAACCATGGCCGCAAGGAAGAATGGTCGAGCAATAAGGATGTGATACTGTAATTTATAGCCTGCTGCGGCGAGTCCGGATCGCTCCGCGATATCGATATACGCTGGAAGATCCCAGAACGGCACGGTCTCTGGGGTCGAAAAGCTTTCACGCACCTGAGCGGACGTCAGATTGGTCTTGACCTGGAAGGTGTCGTATTCGCGCGGCGGAGATCCGACCGCGTAGACGCGCGCCTGGTCGAGCCGCCAGTGGCCGGTCTCGAGCATCGCGCGCTTGGCTTCAATGCGTTCGAGTGGCTTGCCGGAATGGTCGAAGGTGAACACGCTCACCCCGTCGAGACGCACGCCTTGTTCCTGGCTTGAGGCCGCGTAGACGATCGACTGGCCATCGCTGCTGCGCTGGCGCACCCAGAAGCCGAAGCTCGCGTCCTGCAGGCCGCCCGTCTTGTCGCCGAACATCTCCGCTTCGAGGCGTTTCGACCACTCGCGCATCACCGCCGAGATCGGATTGTACACCGCGGTCGCGACGATCCCGAGCGCGAAGGCGGCGATCACGGCCGGCGCGACGAACTGCCATGCCGACATGCCGGCCGAGCGCGCGACCACGAGTTCGTTGCGGCGCGAGAGCGCGAGATAGCAGGCCATGGCGCCGACCAGCACCGAGAATGGCAGCAGCCTTTCGGTCAGCTGCGGGACCCGGAAGAATGACGTCTTCGCCACCACCCAGCCCGACAGGTTCGGAATGTCGGCGGCTCTCCGCATCAGCTCGATGTAGTCGACCAGCACGACAAGCAGGAAGATGCCGAGGAAAACGCTCGCCACCGCGCTGAGGAAACGCATGCCGAAGTAGCGGAGGAGGGTACGCGAGACCATTGGCGGTCCTGCTTTCAGGTCGCTGCGAGGCGTTGCGTGAGCCGCTCGCGAAACTGTCCGAGCAGCGTGATCGGCTGGGTGATGAAGGCGGGCGGCTCCAGCACGACGCCGCGCGCAATCGCGAACAGGCCGAGCGCGAGCGCCGCGAATACCGACGCGTACAGCACATACACCGCGACGATGCTCTGCGTCGCGACGACGTTACAGGCGAATCCGATCAGGCGCAGAACCGCCGTCGCCGAAAGCGCCAAGACCATCGACATCTCGCGGCTCTGGCGGCTGGTGCGCGGCGCGCCGAGGATTGCGAAGCAGATCACCGTGAACGCGAACGGGTAGATCGGCGCGATCAGCCGGTCGTGCAACTCGGCACGGAAATGGGTCGGCACCTGCTTGAAGACGGAATCGTTCGGATCGGGGGATATGAGGTCCCACAGATTGCGTTCGCGCACGCCAAGCGTCTGCACGATCGGTCCGCCGGTGAAGCGCGACAGATCGAAGGCGTAGCGCTCGAAGCGCACGATGGTCGGATCCGGGCGTCCGGCTTCGAGCCGCTGCACACTGCCGGTGATCAGCACGAGGAACGTGCCGGTTCCGCTCTCGACGATCTCACCATAGTCGGAGATCGAGGTGACGCGCTCCTTGGGATCGCGCCGGTCGTCGATGAAGATGCCGAGGAGTTGACCGTCCGGACGCCGCTCGCGGATGTGCAGGACGAGACCGCGCTCGATCGGCGTGAAGCGTCCGGGCTGGATGACGTTGATGACGAAATCGGCCTTCACCTTCGTTGCCCAGTTGCGCAACTCGCGCAACCCCTTGGGCGCCAGATAGGCGCTCACCACGGCGACCATCAAAGAAACCGCCAGCGT
>JAXDNZ010000017.1:0-3869 GCA_034669185.1 Hyphomicrobiales bacterium | reverse complement strand
GACCCTCTCCCACAGGGGGAGAGGGTTACACCGCCCGCGCGGCCTAATCCCTCACCCCGCCCATCCGGCAAATCGACTTCCACTCCTCGTCCGTCACCGGCTGCACGGACAATCTCGGCTCGCGCGCGAGCTTCATCCCTTTCAGTTTCGGATCCGCCTTCACGGTCGCGAGCGTGACGAAGGTTTCCAACGGCTTCACGGCGCGCGTGTCGACGGCATAGAACACGCCCTTCTCGTCGGTTGGATCCTTGTAGGCCTCGCGGATGATTTCGACGATGCCGACGATCTGCTTCTCGTCGCCGGTGTGATAGAAAAACGCGCGCTCGCCTTTCTTCATCGCCTTGAGATTGCCGCGCGCCGTGAAATTCCGCACGCCGGTCCACGGCTCGCCCTTGGCGCCGCGCTTGACCTGATCGTCCCAGGAAAATTCCTCCGGTTCGGTCTTCAACAGCCAATACGCCACAGCCGTCTCCGTTGCGGTGCCGCCCACGTTTGGGCATGTTGGATCGGAACGATACTCGGAAAATTCCGGTGTGCGAAATCGGGGGAACGTCATGAGAAGAGCAGTCCTGCTTGGTGTCGCGCTGTGCGTCTTCGCCGGCGTCGCGCAGGCGCAGCAATTTCCGACGCGGCCGGTGACGCTGATCGTGCCGTGGCCGGCGGGCGGCTCGACCGACATCGGCATGCGCGCGCTCGCGTCCGCGACCGAGAAGCACCTCGGCCAGCCGATCGTGATCGAGAACAGGCCCGGCGCGGCCGGCACGCTCGGACCCGCCAACATGGCGGCGAACGCCAGGGCCGACGGTTACACGGTGGCGCAACTCCCTATCACGGTGTTCCGCATCCCGTTCATCCAGAAGACGACGTTCGATCCGACCCGGGACTTCACCTATGTGATCCACGTCACCGGCTACACCTTCGGCGTGGTGGTGAAGGCCGACGCGCCGTGGAAGACGTTCCAGGAGTTGCTCGACTACGCCAAGGCCAATCCCGGCAAGCTCAACTACGGCACGCCCGGCGCCGGCTCGAGCCTGCACATCACCATGGAGCAGATCGCCAAGCTCAAGGGGATCAAGTGGACGCAGGTGCCGTTCAAGGGCGTCGCCGACAGCATGAACGCGCTGCTCGGCGGCCACATCGACGTGACGGCGGATTCGACCGGCTGGGCCGGCGCGGTCGAGGGCGGGCAGGCGCGGCTGCTCGTGACGTGGGGCGCCAACCGCACCAAGAACTGGCCGAACGTGCCGACCTTGCGCGAGGTCGGCATCGACATGGTGTCGAACTCGCCGTTCGGGATCGGCGGGCCGAAGGGCATGGACCCGGCGGTGGTGAAGATCCTGCACGACGCATTCCGCAAGGGCATGGAAGAGCAATCCTACAAGGACACGATGGCGAAGCTCGATCAGGAGGCCTACTACCTCGACACGGCCGCGTACCATGCGTTCGCCATGCGGCAGATCGCCGAGCAGAAGCAGCTCGTCGAGGAACTGGGGCTGCGGCAGCAGTAAGTTTTCTTTGTCGAGAGGGTGCGCTGCGCTCTCCTTCTTACCATCCCCCTTGTGGGGAGGGTCGACCGCCGAAGCGTAGCGAGGCGGTCGGGGTGGGGGTGGCACAATTCCGGCACATCTCTCGACCCCCACCCCTAACCCCTCCCCACAAGGGGGAGGGGAACATACGGCCCGCGTGGCCCGCCTATCACTCCGCCCGGAACGGCCGGGTCAGCAGCGACTCGATTGCACCGTCGACCGTGAGCGTCCCCTCGAGCACCGCGGCGATCGCGGCCGCGATCGGCCTCTCGACCTTTTTCTCGTTCGCCATCTCGACCAGGACCGCGGCCGTGAACGCGCCCTCGGCGAGGCTCGCAGGCGCCGCGCGGCCTTCGCCCAGCGCGATGCCGAGCGAGAAGTTGCGCGACTGCGGCGACGCGCACGTCAGCACGAGATCGCCGAGCCCGGAAAGTCCGGTGAGCGTTTCGGTGCGCGCACCGTAGGCGCGGCCGAAGCGCGCCAGTTCGGCAAAGCCGCGCGTCACCAGTGCGGCGGTCGCGCTCGCGCCGAGCCGGCGGCCCTGCACGATGCCGGCCGCGATCGCCAGCACGTTCTTGGCGGCGCCGCCGATCTCGACGCCGCGCACGTCGGTGGTGTGATAGGGGCGAAATGCCGGCGAGCCGAGTGTGCGCGTCAGCGCCGCCGCGACCGCTTCGTCTGCGCAGGCCAGCGTCACGGCGGTCGGCAGGCCGCGCGCCACGTCGGAGGCGAAGCTCGGTCCCGACAGGATCGCCGGCACCGCACCGGGCAGCGCGTCGGCGATCACTTCGGTCATGAATTTTCGCGTACCGCGCTCGATTCCCTTGGCGCAGGCGACGACCGGGACCTTGTCCTTGAGGTGCGGCGCCAGTCCACGTGCGGCGGTGCGCAGCGCTTGCGCCGGAACGACAAGCAGCACCGCGATGGCATGCGCGACGTCCGCGATGGCGCCGGTTGCGGTGACGCGCGGGTCGAGTTTCACACCGGGCAGCCGCGGGCTTTCGCGCGTCGCCGTCATCGCGGCGACCGCCGCCGCGTCGCGCGCCCACAGCATCACGTCGCGGCCCGCGCGCGCCGCGCTGTTGGCGAGCGCCGTGCCCCACGCACCGGCACCGATCACCGCGATGCGATCGAGGGTCATGTCAGCTCGTTCCGCCCATGCCCGCGAAAGCGGCCATCCAGAGCAAAAGAACTGGGTCCCCGCTTTCGCGGGGACGAGCGGTGAAATCGTGGCCGTCGCTCACGAAACCTTCGCCTCGCCGCGCCGCGGCAACTCACTGTCGCCGTCGAGCGGCCAGCGCGCACGGGGCGCGACGTCGAGCGTGTCGGTCATGCCGCGTGCGAGGCGCTCGCAGCCGGCCCAGGCGATCATCGCGCCGTTGTCGGTGCACAGCTCCGGCGGCGGCGCGACCAGCACCGTGCCGTGTTCGGCCGCGACACGGCCGAGCGCGCGGCGGATCGCCTGGTTGACGGCAACGCCGCCGGCCGCGACCAGCGCGGTCGGCCCGCCGAACTGCTCGCGAAACAGCCGCAGACCGGCCCGCAGACGGTCGGTGACCACGTCCGCGACCGCCTGCTGGAAGGCGGCACAAAGGTCGGCCACGTCCTGATCGCTCAACGGCACGATCTTCTCGGCTTCAAGCCGCAGCGCGGTCTTCAGCCCCGAGAGCGAGAAGTCGGCCTCGGCGCGCCCGAGCATCGGACGGGGCAGGATGAAGCGGTCCGCATCGCCGCGTTCGGCCTCGCGCTCGACCTCGGGTCCGCCCGGATAGCGCAGGCCCAAAAGCTTGGCGGTCTTGTCGAAGGCCTCGCCGATCGCGTCGTCGATGGTGGTGCCGAGGCGCACGTATTTGCCGACGTCGAGCACCGCGACGATCTGGGTATGGCCGCCGGACGCGAGGAACAGGCAATACGGAAAACCGGTGCCGTTGGTGAGACGGGCGGTCAGCGCGTGCGCCTCGAGATGATTGACGGCGATCAGCGGCTTCTCGGCGACAAGCGCGATCGCCTTGGCGGTGGTCAGGCCCACGATGACGCCGCCGATCAGGCCGGGCCCCGCCGCCGCCGCGATGCCGTCGAGCGCCTGCAACGGCAGCCCGGCCTTGGTCATCGCCTGCGCGACGATATGGTCGAGCACCTCCACATGCGCGCGCGCCGCGATCTCCGGCACCACGCCGCCATAGGGCTGATGCGCGTCGGTCTGCGACAGCACGATGTTCGAGAGGATCGTGCCGTATCCGCGCGCGTCGCGCTGCACCACCGCGGCGGCGGTCTCGTCGCAGGTCGTCTCGATGCCGAGAACGAGCATGAATTGCCTCGCTGTCATTCCGGGACGTCCGAAGG
>JAXDNZ010000016.1:0-3689 GCA_034669185.1 Hyphomicrobiales bacterium | reverse complement strand
TCGAGATGCGCATGTCGCGGCGCAACGGCTTCGTGCGCACGTTCGGAATGGCGGCGAAGCTCGGCCGCGACGCCGCGCTGATGGGCGACCTGCGCTCGTATCCGGGCGGCCGGCAGGTGATCTATCTGGAAACCAACGATGCCGGTGCCTTGTTTCGCTTCGCCGACACGTACGCGCGCGTGAACGGCGGCCAGATGTGGCTCGCGATGGACCCGCCGAACTCCGATCGCACCCCGCAAGAAGGCGAAATCAACGTGCGCGATTTCTCCGTGCGCAACGAGCCGCAGCTCGAGCGCATCGCGGCGACGGGGGAGGATCCGACGGGGCGAATGCCGCAGGCGATCGGTGCCGGAGTCGCGTTCGCCCGCATGCGCGTGGAGTTCACGCGCTCGCCCGGCAGGCTCGCGCTGCGCGACGGCGTGGTGTGGGGACCGGCCATCGGCGCGACGCTCGAGGGCGTGTTCGACTACGCCCATGACGACGTGCGCCTGCGCGGCACCTTCGTTCCGGCCTACGCGCTCAACAATTTCCTCGCGCGCTTCCCGTTGATTGGATTTTTCCTCGGCGGCGGACAGAACGAGGGCGTGTTTGGCATGCCCTATGAGGTATTCGGGACGCCGAGCCAGCCGATTCTGCGCGTCAATCCGGCCGGCATGTTCGCGCCCGGGTTCCTGCGCAAGCTGTTCGAGTTCCGCGGCGCCAACACCGACGATCGCGCCGCCATCCCGCCGTACTCGTCGCCGACGCGGTGATGTCATTCCGGGGCGCGCCGAAGGCGTGAGCCCGGAATCCGTAACCACGAAACAAGAGATTTGACGGAGCTGGCGCTAGATCGGGAGGGCTGTGTCTATGGATTCCGGGCTCGCCGCCGCGCGGCGCCCCGGAATGACACTAGGACTCACACCGGCTTGATCAGCACGTGCTTCTTGCGGCCGAGCGACAGCTTGATCACGCCTTCGGGCGTCAGATCCTTCTTTGACAGGACCATCTTCTCGTCAGCGACCGTCGCGTCGTTGACCTTCAGTCCGCCGCCCTTGATCTGGCGCCGCGCCTCGCCGTTGGATGCGACGAGCCCGGTCTTCTCGGCGAACGCGTTCAGCACGCCGAGTCCGGCCGCGAACTCGGCGAGCGGCACCTCTACGGTCGGAAGACTTTCCGACAGCGCGCCTTCTTCGAACGTTGTGCGCGCGGTATTCGCGGCTTGCTCCGCGGCCGCGCGCCCGTGCAGCATCGCGGTCGCCTCGGTCGCGAGCACCTTTTTCGCCTCGTTGATTTCCTGGCCCTTCAACGCAGCAAGGCGGCTGACCTCGGAGAGAGGCAGCGTCGTGAACAGCTTGAGGAAGCGTTCGACGTCGCCGTCCTCGGTGTTGCGCCAGTACTGCCAGTACTCGTACGGGCTCACCATGTCGCCATTGAGCCAGACCGCGCCGGCCGCGGTCTTGCCCATCTTGGCGCCCGATGACGTGGTGATCAGGGGAGTGGTCACGGCGAACAGCTGCGCGTTGATCATGCGCCGGCCGAGGTCGATGCCGTTGACGATGTTGCCCCATTGGTCCGAGCCGCCCATTTGCAGGATGCAGCCGTAGCGTTTGTGCAGTTCGACGAAGTCGTAGGCCTGAAGGATCATGTAGTTGAATTCCAGGAACGACATTTCCTGCTGGCGGTCGAGCCGTAGCTTGACCGAGTCCATCGCGAGCATGCGGTTGATCGAGAAATGCCGTCCGACATCCCGCAGCATCTCGATGTAGTTGAGCGTCGCGAGCCACTCGGCATTGTCCGGCATGATCGCGCTGGTCGCGCCGTCGCCGAACGTCAGGAACTTCTCGAACACGCCCTTGATCGATTGCTTGTTTGTCTCGATCTGCTCGTAGCTGAGGATACGGCGCGTTTCGTCACGGCCCGAGGGGTCGCCGACCCGCGTGGTGCCGCCGCCCATCAGCGCGATAGGCTTGTGGCCGGTCTTCTGCAACCAGTAGAGCAGCATGATCTGCACGAGTGACCCGACATGCAGCGACGGCGCGGTGCAGTCGAAGCCGATATAGCCGGTGACGACCTTCTCGCGCGCGAACGCGTCCAGTGCCTCCGGCTCGGAGACCTGATGGATGAAGCCGCGGCTCGACAGCACGGCGAGAAAGTCGGACTTGTAGGCGCTCATCGGTTTTCACGGACCGTTAGGCGGAGCGTGAGACATGATGCGCTCGCTCCGTTCGGGGCGGTGGTGTAACAGGTCCAGCCGCCCGATTCAAAGGAACCCGTATGACGGCGTTGCGCGCCATCGGTCTGATGAGCGGCACCTCGATGGACGGGGTGGACGTTGCGGTGGTGGACACCGATGGCGAGGCGGTCGCGGCGTTCGGCCCGACCGGCTACCGGCCGTATTCGGAGGCCGAGCGCGACCTGTTGCGCCGCGCGCTTGCCGATGCAGAGGTGATGACCGGGCGCGAGCAGCGGCCCGGCGTGCTCGGTGAGGCCGAGGCGCTGATCACGCGCGCGCATGCCGAGGCCGTCGAGGCGCTGTGCGCCGCGCATGCGATCGGCGATGTTGCGGCCGTCGGCTTCCATGGCCAGACCGTGCTGCATCGGCCCGGCGACAAACTCACCGTGCAACTCGGCGATGGCGCAGCGCTGAGCCGCCGGCTGAAGCTGCCGGTTGTGTACGATTTGCGCAATGCCGATCTGCAGGCCGGCGGGCAGGGCGCGCCGCTCGTGCCGGTGTTTCATCGCGCGCTGATGCGCAAGCTCGGCTGGCCGCATCCCGTTGCGGTTCTCAATGTCGGCGGGGTCGCCAACGTGACCTACATCGACGCCGAACAATTGATCGCGTGTGACACCGGGCCCGGCAATGCGTTGCTCGACGATTTCATGCGCGAGCGGACAGGGTTCGCGCGCGATGAGGATGGCCGCGCCGCTGCGGCCGGCCGTGTCGACGAGGCGGCGCTCATCAAAATGCTGGCGCATCCGTTCTTCGCGCAGCGTCCGCCGAAGTCCCTCGATCGCAACGATTTCCGCGGATGGGTCGCGCGGCATGCGCGCCTCGCGGAGAAGAGCACCGAAGACGCCGCCGCGACCCTGACGGCGCTCACCGCGGCGACGGCCGCGCGCATTGTCGCGATGTTGCCGCGCGCTCCCGCACGCTGGATCATCGCCGGCGGCGGTGCGCGCAATCCGACGCTGCTGCGGATGCTTGGCGAGCGCCTCGCGCCCGCGACGGTCGAGACCGCCGACGAGGTCGGCTGGTCGACGGATTGTCTTGAAGCGCAGGCGTTCGCGTTCCTCGCAGTGCGCGTCCTGAAGGATCTGCCGATCTCGTTCCCGACAACGACCGGAGCGCCACGGCCGATGACCGGCGGCGTGCTGGTTCGGTCGTAGCGCATGATCCCGAAATGCCTGCCCCGGACTTGATCCGGGAGACCGGCTTTCGGTCAATCATGCGCGTCCAAGAACTAGGCTGCGCTCGGCTTCTCGGCGGGCTTGAGGCGCTTGTCGAGATAGCTCTGCACCGAATCCATCAGCGGCTCGATCTTGCCGTCGAAGAAATGATTCGCGCCGGTGATCACCTTCTGATCGATGATGATGCCCTTCTGCGTCTTTAGTTTCTCGACCAGGCCGACCACGTCCTTTTGCGGTACGACCGCGTCGCGGTCGCCGTGCACGATCAGCCCTGAGGACGGGCAGGGGGCGAGGAACGA
>JAXDNZ010000015.1:0-9726 GCA_034669185.1 Hyphomicrobiales bacterium | reverse complement strand
GCCTGCGAGCGCTGGCGGCAGCGACGTCGGACTTGCGCCGCTGCCTTCCGACGGGCTCGGTGCGCCGATCACGTCGCCGCCGCTCGCGCCGGGACGCGGCGGGCAGAAGCAGATCGTGCCGACAGCGCGCGACTCGCGCCGCTCGGAGTCCTACTACGAGGTCAAGGGCGCGATCTTCTCGGCCCTGATCGAGGCAATCGACCTGTCGCAGCTCGCGCGGCTCGATGCCGAATCCGCGCGCGAGGAAATCCGCGACATCGTCAACGAGATCATCGCGATCAAAAGCATCGTGATGTCGATCTCCGAGCAGGAGGAACTGCTCGACGACATCTGCAACGACGTTCTGGGGTATGGGCCGCTCGAGCCGCTGCTGGCGCGCGACGACATCGCCGACATCATGGTCAACGGCGCCAACACGGTCTACATCGAAGTCGCCGGCAAGATTCAGCAGACCAACATCCGCTTCCGCGACAATCAGCAGCTTCTGAACATCTGCCAGCGCATCGTCAACCAGATCGGCCGCCGCGTCGACGAAGCCTCGCCGATCTGCGACGCGCGCCTGCCAGATGGTTCTCGTGTGAACGCCATTGTGCCGCCGCTCGCGATCGACGGGCCTTCGCTCACCATCCGCAAGTTCAAGAAGGACAAGCTCACCCTCGATCAGCTGGTCAAATTCGGCTCGATCTCGAAGGAGGGCGCGGACATCCTGCAGGTCATCGGCCATTGCCGCGCCAACGTGCTGATCTCCGGCGGTACGGGCTCGGGCAAAACCACCCTGCTCAACTGCCTGACGTACTACATCGAAAACGACGAACGCATCATCACCTGCGAGGACGCGGCCGAATTGCAGCTCCAGCAGCCGCATGTGGTGCGCCTGGAAACCCGCCCACCCAATCTGGAGGGCGAAGGCCAGGTCACGATGCGCGATCTGGTCAAGAACTGCCTGCGTATGCGCCCCGAACGGATCATCGTCGGCGAGGTGCGCGGACCGGAAGCCTTCGACCTGTTGCAGGCGATGAACACCGGCCATGACGGCTCGATGGGCACGCTGCACGCCAACACGCCGCGCGAGGCGCTCTCGCGCCTCGAATCGATGATCACCATGGGCGGTTACACGCTGCCCTCGAAAACCATCCGCGAGATGATCTGCTCCTCGGTCGACGTCGTGATCCAGGCCGCGCGCCTGCGTGACGGCTCACGCCGTATCACCCACGTCACCGAAGTGATGGGCATGGAAGGCGACGTGATCATCACCCAGGATGTCTTCATCTACGAAATGCTGGGCGAGGACGCACACGGCAAACTGATCGGCCGCCACCGCTCGACCGGCATCGGCCGCCCGCGCTTCTGGGAACGCGCGCGCTATTTCGGCGACGATCAGCGGCTCGGCGCCGCGCTCGACGCCGCCGAAGTCGCTGGCGAACCCTACAAGGGCTGAGGCACCCGTCATGCAGATGCAGACGCTTGCCATGTTCTTCCTGGTCGCGCTCGCGGCCGGCGGGGTGATCTGGGTTTTCGTCTATCCGATCCTGTCGGGCGAGCGCAAAGCCGAGCAACGCCAGGAAAGCTTCGTACGCTCGGAGCCCGCCGCGCGCGTCGCGGCCGCGACCCGCACCGGCCCCAAGGTGCGCCGCGATCAGATCGAAGAGACCCTGAAGGAACTTGAGGTCCGGCAGAAGAAGCAGAAGAACCTGCCGCTCGCGATGCGCATCTCGCAGGCGGGCCTCGACTGGAGCAAGCGGCAGTACATCCTGATCAGCGTGGCGATCGGCGGCGCGCTGTTCGTCGCGATCTTCCTCGTCGGCGGCGGTCTGCTGGCAGCCGCCGGAGCCGGTTTTGCCGGCGGATTCGGCATGCCGCGCTGGCTGCTCGCCTTCCTGAAGAAGCGGCGCGAGAACAAGTTCCTGCACAATTTTCCCGACGCGGTCGACGTGATCGTGCGCGGCGTCAAGGCCGGCCTGCCGCTCGGCGACTGCCTGCGCATCATCGCGGCGGAAGCGCAGGAGCCGGTGCGCGGCGAATTCAAGGTAATCGTGGAGTCGCAGCAGATCGGCATCTCGATGGGCGAGGCCTGCGGCAAACTCTTCGAGCGCATGCCGCTGCCCGAAGCGAATTTCTTCGGCATCGTGGTCGGGATCCAGCAAAAGGCCGGCGGCAACCTCTCCGAGGCGCTCGGCAACCTCTCGCGCGTGCTGCGCGACCGCAAGAAGATGAAGATGAAGATCAAGGCGATGTCGATGGAGGCGAAAGCCTCCGCCGTCATCATCGCGGCGCTGCCGTTCGCCGTGATGCTCCTCGTCTACATCTCGAGCCCGCAATACATCGAGCTGCTTTGGACCCATCCGACCGGGAGGACGATGATGGCGTGCTGCGCCGGCTGGATGATGCTGGGCGTCCTGGTGATGAAAAAAATGATCAACTTCGACTTCTAGGACGCATGACCCCGAAAAATGGACACCGGTTTCCGGCAAAAGGCCAGGCGCTAACGTAAAGCGACATCATGTTCGAGCTGCTCATCGCCAAGCTGCACGATCCGAAGTTCGTGGCAAGCGTGCTCGCCGCCATCGCCGCCATGGCGACCGTGGTCACGCTCGCGATGCCGCTGCTCGTGCGCGACGATCTCGGGCGGCGCCTGAAGGCGGTCGCGCTCGAGCGCGAGAAGATGCGCCTGCGCGAACGCGAGCGTCTTGCGCGCGGCGAGAAGGTCACGCTGCGCCAGTCGCCAAAGCAGTACATGAAGGCGGCGGTCGACCGCTTCAACCTCGCCAAGTGGGTGGGGCAGGAGCAGGCGCGCGGCAAGCTGGTCCAGGCCGGCTACCGCGGCAACGCGCCCTATGTGACGTTCCTGTTCTTCCGCATGGTCTCGCCGCTGGTCGCGTTCGTCGCCGCGGTCCTCTACCTGTTCTTCATCCTTGAGGTCGACCAGCCCTTCTTCATGAAGGTCGGCGCCTGCCTGTTCGCGGCGTTCGTCGGCATGCAGGCGCCCTATCTTTTCCTCAAGAACAAGATCTCGCGGCGCCAGCTTTCGCTCAAGCGCGCCTTTCCGGACGCGCTCGACCTGCTGCTGATCTGCGTGGAGTCCGGCATGTCGATCGAGTCGGCGTTCCGCCGCGTCGCCGGGGAGATCGGCTCGCAGTCGATCCCGCTCGCCGAGGAGTTCACGCTGACCACGGCCGAGCTCTCCTACCTGCAAGACCGCAAGATGGCCTATGAGAACCTCGCCAAGCGCACCGACCTCGAGGGCATCAAGGCGGTTTGCATGGCGCTGGCGCAGTCGGAGCGCTACGGCACGCCGCTCGGGCAGACGCTGCGCGTGATGGCGCAGGAAAACCGCGACATGCGCATGTCGGAAGCCGAGAAGAAGGCGGCCGCGCTCCCGCCGAAGCTCACCGTGCCGATGATCCTGTTCTTCCTGCCGGTGCTGTTCGTGGTCATCCTGGGCCCCGCCGCGATCCGCGTGATGGCGCTGCAGTAAAGCGCCCTCATCGGTTCTTGCTGCTGGGGCGCCGCCGCGTTCGCTTGCAAACTAGCGCAAGTTAGTACTACCGTGGTTGCGGGCGACGGGCCGGCCAACTTTCGATAACGCATCCGCTATTTCAATCGGCATCCGAGGTACGCGCCTCGGCCGGACTGACGCCTCGAACTGATTTCGATTGTCGAGGAGGTCCCGATGCGTCCGGCTACTCGTGACACCAGAGCGAAACGCCCATCCGTTTGCGTCCTCGGCATCCTCGCCGCATTCGCCGGGATCACCATTGCGCCAGCGGCGGCGCAGGACGATCTGCTGCGTCCAGGCGAAGCCTATGCGACCCGATTTTCGGGGACCACGTCGGCCAACGGGCCCGACGGCAAGCCGCAGGTCACGATCGATCCTGCCGGGACGGTCGGCAGCATTATCGACATTCGCGCCCCGGGCCGCCGGCCTGCCGGCGAACATTGGGTCGACGAACCGCAGCGCAAGCCGGTGACGGCGCGCGAGGTCGGCCAGGTGTTCGGCGTTGCGCTCGACGCCGAAGGGCCGCCCAACATCTATCTCTCGGCGACGTCGGCGTTCGGTCTGCACCGCAACGCGGATAATTCGCAATGGATGGACGGCATGTGGGGCGCCGACGGAGGTCCCGGCACCATCTACCGGCTCGACCGCGACGCCGGTTACAAGCCGCGCGTGTTCGCCACCGTGACGCTGAATGGCCGGCAGAACAGCGGCCCGGGACTGGGCAACATCGCGTTCGACAAATGGAATAAGCAGATCTTCGTGTCCGACCTCGAGACCGGGATGATCCATCGGTTCAAGGCGCAGGACGGCGCCGATCTCGGCTTCTACGATCACGGCACGCAAGGCCGTCCGAAATTCCTCGATGTCACCGGCGGCAAGCCCGGCAGCCTGCCGCCGATCCCGTTCGATCCCGCCTTGAAGGCGCGCATCACCGATTGCCCGAGCGGCAAGTTCGACAACGCGGCCGAATGCTGGAATTTCGCGCTGTCCGGCCGGCGCGTTTGGGGCCTCGCCGCGTGGAAGCATCCGCAGACCGGCGAGACGCGGCTCTATTACTCGGTGTGGAGCAGCCCGGCGTTCGGCGATCCGAGTTGGGATGTGATCAAAGACGAGAGCGACAAGCGCAATTCGATCTGGTCGGTGAAGCTCGATCCGGAGGGTGGCTTTGTCGCCGACGACGTCCGGCGCGAATTCGTGATGCCGGATTTCTTCAAGGACCCGGCCGTCATCGCGCGCAACGGCTACAGTTCCCCCGTGAGCGACATCGCCTTTCCGGAGTGCGGCGGCACGGCGCGGATGCTGCTCGGCGAACGCGGCGGCATCCGCAATCTCGGCCTCGATGTCGACAAGCCCTTCGCGGCGCCGCATGAGGCACGCGCATTCCAGGTGGGATTGACCCAGCAAGGCAGCTGGCGCGTTCTCGGCCGCTACGATGTGGGCTTCTATAGCCGGCGGCTCGACGGCGAGCCGTTCGTGCGCGCCAATTGCGCCGGTGGCGTCGCGTTCGGGCCCGGTTACACACCGGACGGACGAGCCGACCTGTCCAAGCCGAACCAGTTCGCCTGGATTTCCGGCGACTCACTCTGCTCGGTCGACGGCCCGTGCAACAACCCCGCCGGCGCCCGCCCCGCGCCCGGTCCGCAACCGCCGAACACGCCGCGCACGGTGTCCGACGAGCAGTCGTTCGAACCCGACGACGCGGAAGTCCATGGCCTCCAGGGCATGCCGGTCAACCTGTTCAGCGAAATCATCCCGCCGCCGAATGCGAACGACCAGGCGGCCGGCCCGGATCAGGCCTACCTCATCGACCTCGACATCAATGTCGACCCCACGGGCGCGGTCATTCCGGAGACACTCTTCCGCAACGACGCGACCAAGATCGGCGATGTCGCGATCTATCAGGTCTGTGATGCGCCGGAGGCGTTCGAGTTTCCGCCGCCGGCGATCGGGCATTGGCCGGTGTTCTCGCATTCGCGCAGCGGCTCGCACAACCCGCAGTACAGCCACTACCGGCATGGAACGCACAACCCGAAGCTCAGCCACGAGCGCGCGCGCTCGCATACGCGATCGATGACACATCACCGGCACATCAGCCGCCGGCCCGAGGGCGGCACGCCGCGCGCCCAGCAGGTTCACCCTTCAGAGCGCAGCCACAACCGCGAGATCAGCATCCACCGTCAGCCGCGGTCGCATAACCCGCGCGTCAGCGGCGACATTCCGGTTCTCAGCCACAACCGCAGGCTCAGCCATCCGACCGAGCGCACCCACAATCCGCGGGTCAGCCATCGGCCGCGGCTCAGCCACAATGAGCGGATCAGCAACGAGCACAAGCCTCCGCGCAGCCACAATGAGCGACTCAGCAACGAGCATCCGCCGCAGCGCAGCCACAACCCGCGCATCAGCGACCCGCACTCGACGGAGCGCAGCCACAACCCGCGTATCAGCAAACCGCATTCGCCGGAACGGAGCCACAACCCGCGGATCAGCAATCCGCACAAGCCGGTCGGCAGTCACAATCAGCGCATCAGCAACCCGCACAAGCCGGTCGGCAGCCACAACACGCGAATCAGCGGCCACAAGCCGGTCGGCAGCCATAACGCGAGAATCAGCAACGCGCCCAAGGCTGTCCCGCAACGCCAGGTTCCTCAGCAGAGAGGTGGGCGGCAGTTCATCCGGTGATGCGCAGTAGCCCGGCGCCGGAAAGGCTCGCGATCCAATGCGCAAGACGTCGTGGTGTGCGGCGGTCCTGAGTGGCCTCGTCCTGGCGGGCGCGAGCGCGGCCGCGGCTGCCGAAGACGCTACGCGTCCGCGGATCTATACCAACGAGACCTTCGTCGAGGATGCCACGCGCGCCACATCGGTGCCGACCGCCGACCTCATGGCGACGTTCGCTCTCGTGTTCGGCGGGCTTGCGGACAGCGTGAAAGTCTATCCGACGGAGAATTATTACTATTTCTCCTTCTATCACAACTCCACGCGCTATGCCGGAAACTTCCGGCTCGATGCGTCGGACCGCGACGACGGAAAATTGCACTTCGCCTACTACGAAGATCTCGCCGAGTGGAAAGAGCAGTCGCCCGTCCAGTATCAAAGGCTCGACAGGTCGAACGGCGTAACGGTGGAGAAGATCGAACGCCTGGTCTATCGCGTCTCCTACGGCGAGAAGAGCGTGATCTTCCGGCTCAACGACCTTTCCGGAGTCAAGCCGCCGCCCGCGGTCATGGGACCCGATGAAAAATATATCGGACCGGTGTTCGACGAGTCCGCGATCCGCTTCTTCCTGATCTTCAACAAGCGGCTAAAGCTCTTCCACTACGTGCTCGACGAAACGATTTCCGTCGCCGACCAATTCCTGCGCGCCCAGCAGACCAGCCGCATCGTGATCGGCAAGCGCACCGGCTTCGCGTTCTATCAGGACTATCGATTGAAACGGAAAATCCTGATCGGCGTGTTCGAGGGAAACGCGCGCGTGAACAATTACTTCGACGGTCCCTTCGATCAATTGCCGGACAATTTCATCGAAGGCGAAGACCTGCGCGAAGCCATTTTGGCGGTTGAGCCGAGTCTCGCCGGAAAGATCGATCGCGTCGGCAGCGCGCCCGACGGGTCCGGCCGCTATCTGATCGGGCCCTATCGCTATTACCGGACCGAAGAGGATCTGCGCGCCTTCCACGAGTGCGCGACCAGCCGGCGGCGCGCGGATGAGGGCTATTACAGCTGCTTCGTTCACAAGGACGAGGAAGCCGCACCGGAGCCCGCCCCGGTGCAGGCGAGGCCGGCGCGCAAGACATCGCGCACCTCCAAATAGCGGTGAGCTTAGGTCCCGCTCGCGTCCTCGATCGGATCGAGGCCGATCGGCTTGATGCCCTTGCGCGGCTTGCCGCGCTGCTGTTGCTGCTGCTGCGCGAGCATCTGGCGCAGATACGCGACGTTGGCGGCCGCCTCCTCGGGCGGCAGTTCGGCGCGGGCGATCGTCTCGGCTTCCGGGAAGCGGCCTTGCAGGCCGACCACGAGCGCGAGGTTCTGCCGCACGCGCTTGTCGGTACTGCCGCGCTCGGAGGCGCGGCGCAGCGTCTCCTCGGCCCGCTTCAGGTCCTTGGAGAGCGCGTATGAGAGCCCCAGGTTTGAAAGGACCGAAGGCTCATCGGGCACGATCTTGAGCGCGCTTGCGTAGTAGCGTCGCGCGTCGTCATGACGGCCCATCTGGTCAAGTACGGCGCCTTGCACCGAGAGGACGCGCCAGTCGGGCTGATCCGGCGTGTGGGCACGGCTCAGCACGTCGAGCGCCTGATTGTAATTCCCGGCATCGGCCAGCGCGCGGCCATAGGCGCCGAGCAGTGCTTTGTTTTCGGGATTGAAGATCGCCGCCTGCTCGAGCACGGCGGCTGCCTGCACGCGTTGCCCGCTGCCGCGCAGCGCGCGCGAGTAGCGGATCGCGACGTCGGGATCCTTCGGATTGGCGCGGAATTTCTCGCCGAGGCCGTCGGCCTCGCGCCGCCATTCGGCTTCGCCGCGCGGCGCGCCAGGAGCCGCAATCGAGCCGGTCGTGTCGGCGGTACTGATCGTCTTGCAGCCGCCGAGCGCCAGCGCCAGCAACGCGACCGAGCCGAACAGCCGAACGGGACGGGACGATAATCGACGCATGATCACACTCCGCCGGAACCGCCCCCAAACGGCTGCCGGCCCACCAGCAATAGAGCGTTAACCCTAAGGCTTGGTTAACCGGCGCCTTCCCGGCGCCGGACGGCCGTGATAGCGACGGCCCTTCGAGGATCGTCATGCATTCAGCGTTTGCTTCCCGGGACAGCGGCTCGCCGATTCCAATCTGGTTCGTCACGTCGGACAGCTACGTGCAGGTGCACGAGCGGCTCGATCCGCCGGCGCGCGCATTCGCGGCGGCCGCGAAGTTCGAACCAAGGCCGGGGCACATCCTGTTGCTGCCGGGCAAGGACGACGCGCTGTCCGGCGTGCTCTTCGGTCTCGAAGCAGCCGACAAGGCGGTGGACCGCTTCCTGCCCGGCCGCCTCCCCGGTCTCCTGCCGGCGGGCGCCTATCGCTTCGCCAACGCGCCGTATGATGCGCGGCTGGCCGCGCTTGCGTTTGCGCTCGGCGCCTACAAGTTCACGCGCTATCGCAAGGCCGAGCCGAGCGAGGTGAAGCTCGTCGTCCCGGAGGGCGTCGACGGCGCGGACCTTTCGCGCATCGCCGACGGCGTTGCGCTGGCGCGCGACCTCATCAACACGCCGGCGAACGACCTGGGTCCCGCCGAGCTGGAGGCTGCCGCACGCGCGCTCGCGGAACGCCACGGCGCCAAGGCCGGCGCGATCGTCGGTGACGATCTGCTCAGCCAAAACTTCCCGCTGATCCACGCGGTCGGCCGTGCTTCACCGCGCGCGCCGCGGCTCATCGATGTCACCTGGGGGGATGAAGCCGCACCGAAGATCACGCTGATCGGCAAGGGCGTGTGCTTCGATACCGGCGGGCTCGATCTCAAGCCCAGCAGCGGCATGTTGATCATGAAAAAAGACATGGGCGGCGCGGCCTGCGTGCTCGCCGCCGCACACATGATCATGGATGCGAAGCTGAAAGTGCGGCTGCGCGTGCTGATCCCGGCGGTCGAGAATGCGGTGTCGGGTGCGGCGTTCCGGCCGCTCGACGTCTATCGGTCGCGCAAGGGTCTGACGGTCGAGATCGGCAACACCGACGCCGAAGGCCGCCTCGTGCTCGCCGATGCGCTGGCGCTCGCCGACGACGACAAGCCCGAACTGATCGCCGACATGGCGACGCTGACCGGCGCCGCGCGGGTCGCGCTTGGGCCCGATCTGCCGCCGTTCTATACGCATGATGACGCGCTCGCCGCCGACCTTACGCGCCATGCGCAGGCCGAGCAGGATCCCCTCTGGCGCTTGCCGTTGTGGAAGCCCTACGACGCGATGCTCGACTCCAAGGTTGCCGACATGAACAACGTGTCGAGCGGAGCCTTCGCGGGCTCGATCACGGCGGCGCTGTTCCTCAACCGCTTCGTCGAAAAGGCCAAGGCGTGGGCGCATTTCGATGTCTACGGCTGGACGCCCTCGGCCAAGCCCGCGCGGCCCGAGGGCGGGGAGTGCCAGGCCGCGCGCGCGCTTTACGCGCTGCTCAAGGAGCGGTATGGCGGCTGAGCCAGAGCCCGCCGTGACACTCACGATTTGTTTGAGTTTCGGCCTGACAATCGAGGTAAAGGAACGACC
>JAXDNZ010000014.1:0-5242 GCA_034669185.1 Hyphomicrobiales bacterium | reverse complement strand
TCTTATCCCTCCCCGCGCAGCGGGGAGGGTCCGCGCGAAGCGCGGGGGCGGGGTCGCGCGTCGCCGAAAGGCCCCCACCCGTCTTCTCGCTTCGCTCGAAGCATCCCTTCCCCTGCGGGGGAGGGTTGAGGAAGGTAAGGCGCGGATTACTCGGCCGCAACCAGCCGCGCCTCGCTGGTGCGCGCCACCAGGGTCTCCGCGGTGTCGCCGGTCTTGCGCGCCACCAGCGCGAGGGTCGGACTTAAGGCCCGGTCGCCGCCCGCGACGGTGGTGTGCTTGAGCACGGCCGCGATCCGCCGCGCCACCACATGCGCGATGGCGAGCTCGGTCTCGGGGAATGCGATCAGGATCGTGCCGTCCTCATCGCGGCAGGCAAGGTCGCTCGCGCGCACCAGCCGGCCCGCGATGCGCGCGGCATCGAGACTGGCGCGCGTCCCGGTCGCGGCATCGAGCGTGAAGCGGGCAAGCGAGAGGCCGACGCCGCGCGCCTCCGCGTCGGCGACCGCGCGGGCCAGTTCGCGCATGAACGCCGGCGGCGCGGCAAGTCCGCTCTCGGGATCGAGCAGGCCTTTCTGGTCGAGCGAGGCGGCCATGCGCTTCAGGCGCCCCCCGAAGGCATGCAGGCGCGCGAACGGCAGGATGTATGCGGCAAGCTGCGCGGGCGCCGCGCCGACCTGCTCGAGGTTCGGCATGCATTCGGCCTCGACCGCGCAGGTCAGCGCAGGCGACGCGATCACGGCGAGGTCGCGCCAGCGCGGATCGGAGCCGATCTCGGCGACGAAATCCTCGGCGACCGAGCGGTTGAAGCCTTCGCCGATGATGACGCCGTCGATGTCGCGCGCGCCAAGATAGCTGCGCGCGGTCTCAAGGCTGAGCGCGCCGATCAGGCCGATGCGCTCGGCGACCGCGACGGTGAGTGCGGGATATCCGCGTCCGCGGCCCGCGACCAGCACGGTTGCGTCCTTGAGCGGGTCCCCGAGGGGAATGACCGGCGCGGTCACGCCCTGTTCGGCCAGTGCCGCGATCCGCCGCAGGACCGTGGCGTGCAGGGTGCGTACCCGCAGTGCCGCGCGCAGCCGCGCAACGAGGCGGCTCGGCACGGCGGCGGGCGCGATCGGCAGCGTCGAGGGGGAGGGCGTGTCGCCGCCGTGCATCACCGCGACGACGGGGACAAGCGGTCCGCCCAGTTTGGTCACCGCGCGGGCCACCTTGTCGGCGGCCGCGTAACCGGGGTCCGGATCGGCGAGCACGACGGCCGTCGGCGAGGCCTTGGCGATCGCTGGGCCGATCTCTGCGGGCCGCGCGGCGATGACCGGCGCCTTGGCGCGCGCCAGCGCATCGCGCACGTCGCTCGCCGCGCCGTTGGCCACGACGATGATCGGACCCGGTAGGGACATGGTGCCGCCCTGTATGCGCGCGCGATCAGAAAAAGTGGGTGCCGGTTTTGCGGCCGATCGCGCGCCTCGTTGAGGGCGGAACGCTAGCCCGGTCCTCGTAAATGCCGCGTCAACGGAACCGCCGGGATTTCCCGGTTCGGTTTACGCCGCCCGATTGTGGCGGCGCGCGCGGAAGGCCGCGACGAGCAACGGATTGGCGCCCTGCGCCAGCAGCGCGTCGCAGATGGCGTTGCGGTCGGCGCCCGCCCCGGCGAGTCGATGGCCGGCGAGCATGTCGGGCAGCGCCGCGAGCGTGCCGCCGTCCTCGATGCCGCCGATCAGCTCCTGCAGGGCGCCGAGCGCGAAACGATAGCCGCCGACGCTGACGAGCCCAGGGGGCGGCCCGTCGATGGTGAGCAGCCCCGTGTCGCGATCGATGCGGCAGGGGTAGCGCGTATCCACGGTTTCGCCGCCTGCCGCCATCGGGCCGGAAAGAACCAGCGTGCCGGCCGCCGAGCGCGCCACGTCGAGCACGTGGATGCCGTCCGTGGCGCCGCGCGGCGACGTCAGCGGCCCGCTCGGCAAGGCCCCGGCGAGGCCGCCCAGGCGCTGGGCGACGATCAGTCCAATCTCGCCGAACACCGCAACGTCGGTCAGCGCGCCGCCGGTCCACGGCGCACTTGCGGCGAGCCGTTCGGGCGCGCGCCACACCGCGACGACGGCGCCGTCGTTGTCCCCGCCGATCAGCCCGGCGTCGGCGAGCCGCGGCACCAGCGCGCCGGGCAGCACCGCAACAGCGCGCGGCGACCGCATGCGCTGCGCCGCGAACGTTTGCGGCGAAAACGGGTGATGCAGCATAAGCGTGCCGCCGGAGAGCAGCCACGGCACGACAGCGGTCGCGAGTCCTGCGAATGACGAGAGCGCCAGCGCGCCGATCAGTGTGGCATCGCTTTCGATTCGCGCGTCGAGATGCACCGCCAGCCCGCCCGCGATCAGCTCGGCATGGCTGCGCGTGACCGGCACGATGCCATCCGCCGTCACGTCGAAGGTGACGACGGCCGCATGATCGGCCGCGTCGGCGTTGCGCTCGCGCGCGGGGCCATCGATGGCGGCGGCAAAGACATCGTCCAGCGGCACCACGCCGTCGGGCAGGCTGTCGCCGAACGCGCCGACGAAACGGATCGAGAAGGTTTCGGCGGCGAGCTGCATCGCGACCTCGCCATAGTCGACCTCGCCGATCTGGCGGCACGCGATCAGCGCGCGCGCCCCGACGCGGGTCAGCGCGGCCGCCGCATCCGCTTGCCGCCACAGGAGCGGCAGCGGCGCCGCGATCATGCCGGCGCGCACGACAGCCAGAAACGCGATCACGCTCTCGACCGTGTTGGGAAGCTGCAACGCCACCACCGCGTCGCGCGACAGGCCGAATTCGCGCAGCCGTTCGGCAAGCGCCGAGATCGCACGATCGGCTTCCGCATAGGTCAGGCTGCGCGGCGATCCATCCGTCACCGTCGCGCGGTCGGGCGGATCGATCAGCGCGGCGTCATCCGGCCGGCGCGCGAGCGCACGGCGAAACAGGTCATCGAGCGTCGCGCGCACGGGGTGGGGTGCGGCGGGGCCGGAGGTCATGGGGTTTTTCGCCACCAGGTTTCCGGCATCATGCCGTGCATCGAGGTCTTCTCCGGCCGCGCCAGCGTGGTCCAGCGCGCGATCCATTGATCCGGCACGTAGAACAGCGGCACGACGTAGAAGCCCGACATCAGCGTGCGGTCGAGCGCGCGCACGGCGGAAACGACCTCGGGCCGGGTTTGCGCGGTCAGCAGCGCTGCGATCATGGCGTCGACCGCCGGGCTCTTGATCCCCATGTAGTTGCGCGTGCCCTGGCTCTCGGCCGCGGCCGTGCTCCAGTAGAACGCCTGCTCGTTGCCCGGCGAGAGCGACTGGTCCATGCGGTTCTGCACCATGTCGAACTCGTAGGCGATGCGCCGCGTCTCGTATTGCACCGCGTCGACGACGCGAACCTGCACGGCGATGCCGGCGCGCTTGAGGCTGGACGCATACAGGAGCGCGAGACGCTCCTCGTCCCGGGTCGCCACCAGCAGCTCGAAGCGCAGTTGCCGGCCGGTCTGCTTGTTGAACAGCTCGGTGCCGCGCTGCTCGTAGCCGGCGGCGGCGAGCAGGCCGAGCGCGCGGCGCAACAGTGTGCGGTCGCGGCCCGATCCATCGCTCACCGGAGGCGACCAGGTGCCGTCGAGCACGTCGGCACGGACCGCATCCGGAAATGGCGCCAGCAGCGCGCGCTCGCTGTCGTCGGCGGCGCGGCCGCGTGCCGAAAGCTCGGAGCCCTCGAAGTAGCTGCCCGACCTCCGGTAGAGGTCGAAGAAGATGTTGTGGTTGATCCACTCGAAATCGAACAGCAGCGCGAGCGCCTCGCGCACGCGGATGTCGAAAAAGACCGCGCGGCGTGTGTTGAACGCGAAGAAGAAGTTCGGCTTCGGCAGCTCGGACCGGAATGCTTCCTTGACGACGCGGCCGTCGCGCATGGCCGGGAAATCGTAGGCCGTCTGCCAGCGGCCCGGATCGGTCTCGGGGCGGACTTCGAACAGACCGCTCTTGAACGCTTCGTGATAGGAGTTGGCGTCGCGGTAATATTCAAAGCGCAACTCGTCGAAATTCCACAGACCCCGATTGACGCCGAGATCGCGGCCCCAATAGGCGGGAGCGCGCCTCAAGCTGACGCTCTTGCCCGCATCGACCGCGTCGACCACGTAAGGTCCGCTGCCGATCAGCGGCTTCAGCGAGGTCTCCTCGAACGTGTCGGGATTGATCGCGTGCTTCGGCAAGACCGACATCAGTCCGAGGATCAACGGCAGCTCGCGATCCTCGCTGCCGCCGAAGTCGAAGCGCACCGTGAGATCGTCGAGCGCCTCCGCCTTCACCACCTTCTTGTAATAAGTCCGCTGGTTCGGGCGGCCCTTGTCGCGAAAAAGCTGCCAGGAGAACAGCACATCGGCGGCGGTCACCGGCTTGCCGTCAGAGAAGCGCGCCGCCGGATCGATGCCGAAGGTGACGTAAGAGCGCTTCTCGTCGGTCTCGACCGTGCGCGCGAGCAGGCCGTAAAGCGTGAACGGCTCGTCGAAGCCGCGCACCATCAGGCTTTCCACCACGGTGCCGGTCATGATGTTGCCGGCGCTGGTCAGCGGCGCGCGCAATCCCTGCGGCGCAAGCCCGCGCACGATGAACGGATTGAGGCTGTCGAACGTGCCGAGCACGCCCTGCACCATGCGGCCGCCCTTGGGGGCATTCGGATTGACGTAGGCGAAATGCGGGAAGCCCGCGGGCAGGGCGGGCTCGCCATGCATCGCGATCGCGTGGCGCGGTTGGGCCCAGGCCTGCGCCGAGAGCGCGATGGCAAGCGCCGAGACGAGTGCGATGACGGTTCGGCGCCGGATGATCAATTGGACCTCGATTCGGTGTACGCGGCGGAATTTAGCATAGCGCCGGGATGCTTCCGGATTATCGCGCAAAGGCTTTATCGTCCGCGTGTTTTCGGCTATCAGGCGGGACCGCGGGGCACGCCGAGGTCACGTTGTCGCCCCAATTGGCAACGAGACAGCGCGCCACGGGGATTTCGCGGGCGTCAAGCCGCGCGACAGCGTGAACATTAGAGGAAGCGGATCTTATGAGGGCTCGTATCGTGTTCGCGCCGGTTCTCCCGGTGCGCCGCGCGGCGCTCTGCATCGCGGCCGCGGCCCTGCTCATCGCCAGCCCGCTCGCCTTCGCGCAAGCACCGGCGCCGGCTCCTGCCCCCGCGCCGGCTGCGCCGAAGGCGCCGCCGAAAGCTCCGCCGAAGGCCGCCGCTCCGAAGG
>JAXDNZ010000013.1:0-4665 GCA_034669185.1 Hyphomicrobiales bacterium | reverse complement strand
TCAGCACGCCGCCGTCCTTGGCGATCAGCGGAAACACGTGGCCGGGACGCACGAAGTCGCCGGCGCCGGCATTGTTGTTGGCGAGATTGCGCACGGTCGCGACGCGATCCTCGGCCGAGATGCCGGTGGTGGTGCCGTGCCGGTAGTCGACCGAGACCGTGAAGGCGGTGCCGTGCGGCGCGTCGTTCTCGGTGACCATCGGCGAGAGGCGCAGCCGGTGCGCGGTCTCGGCGGGAATCGGCGTGCACACGATGCCGGCGGTGTTGCGGATGATGAACGCCATCTTCTCCGGCGTTGCGTGCACGGCGGCCATCACGAGGTCGCCCTCATTCTCGCGGTCGTCGTCGTCGGTGACGACCACGATCTCACCGCGCGCGAACGCTTCGACCGCCGCCGTGACGCGCAATTGGGTGTCGCTCATGATTTCCGGAACGGCCATGCGACGCCGTCGCCCACTTGTGCCCGATGGCGCAGATAGTGATCGGCGATCACACATGCCACCATCGCCTCGCCGATCGGCACCGCGCGGATGCCGACGCACGGGTCATGGCGTCCCTTGGTGACGATCTCGGTCTCGTTGCCGGTACGGTCGACGGTCTTGCGCGGCGTCAGGATCGATGACGTCGGCTTGACGGCGAAGCGCGCGACGACCGGTTGCCCAGTAGAGATGCCGCCCAAAATGCCGCCGGCATGGTTGGAGAGAAAGCGCGGGCGGCCGTCATTGCCCATGCGCATCTCGTCGGCGTTGTCTTCGCCGGTCATCGCCGCGGTTGCGAACCCGTCGCCGATCTCGACGCCCTTCACGGCGTTGATGCCCATCAGGGCGGAGGCTAGCTCCGCGTCGAGCTTGGCGTAGACGGGCGCGCCGAGGCCCGCCGGCACGCCTTCGGCCACGACCTCGATGACGGCGCCCACGGATGAGCCGGACTTGCGGATCTCGTCGAGATATTTTTCAAAGCCTCCGACCGCGCCCGCGTCGGGACAAAAGAATGGATTTTGCTCGACCTGCGCCCAGTCCCAGCGCGCGCGCTCGATTTTGTGCGGGCCGATCTGCACCAGCGCGCCGCGCACGGTGAGCCCGGGCACGATCTTTCGCGCGATCGCGCCGGCCGCGACCCGCGCCGCGGTCTCGCGCGCGGACTGGCGTCCCCCGCCACGATAATCGCGCAGCCCGTATTTGACGTCGTAGGTGTAGTCGGCGTGACCCGGACGATAGACGTCCTTGATGTCGGAATAGTCCTTCGAGCGCTGGTCGACGTTCTCGATCAGCAGCGCGATCGGCGTGCCGGTCGTCACGTCGCGGCCGCTCACGTCCGGGAACGTGCCGGAGAGGATCTTCACCGCGTCCGGCTCGCGCCGCTGCGTGGTGAAGCGCGACTGGCCCGGCCTTCGCTTGTCTAGGTACGGCTGGATGTCCGCGGCGGTCAGCGGAATGCGCGGCGGGCAGCCGTCGACCACGCAGCCGAGCGCCGGCCCATGGCTTTCGCCGAACGTGGTGACGCGAAACAGATGGCCGAACGTGTTGTGGGACATGGCTTTAACCCGCGCGCGCGTTGGTAGCCCGCGCCATGCCGGGGGTCAAATCGCGGCAGCGGCAGGCACCCTTCGCGTCACGCGTAGCGCGTCATGCGCCCGTCTGCGATCACGTAGACGGCGCCTTGCACGATATCGAGCGCCGGCGCCTCTTCGACCGGCATGATGCCGAGCCCCACGATCAGCCCGCGGAACGTCCCGCCATGCGCGACCGCGACCGTGTCGGTCGTCAGCGTCGCGTACCAGTCGGCGACGCGCAGCGACATCGTCTGATAGCTCTCGCCGCCGGGCGGGACGAAGCCCCACTTGTCGCGCTCGCGCGACGCCACCGCGTCGGCCTCGCGCGCGCGCAGCTCCTCGATGCTGAAACCCTCCCAGCGGCCGAAGCCGACCTCGGTCAGGCGTGCATCGGTGCGGTAGGCGTGCGGATCGAGCCCAAGGCCGGCGCGCACGATCTCCATCGTTTCGCGCGCACGGCCGAGCGGGCTCGCGACGAAGTCGAGATCGGCGGCGCTGCGAGCGTCACGCGCGAGGAGATCGCGCATGATCTCGCCGCAGCGAAGCGCCTGCGCGGCCATTCCGGTTGATCGGGATGTCACGTGCGCCCTGCAGCCGGTACGCGACGTTCCAGTCGGTCTCGCCGTGGCGGATGTAATAGAGAACAGGAGGCGGCATTATTTCCGCATCATCTTGTCCAAAAACCGGTACCCCGCCCGGATCACGTCCGGGCCATGCTTTTCTGGGATGATGTGGTTCAGTCGCGCTCTCGCAACTGCCCGATATCCGGCGCGGCTGGGTTCTTCATGCCGACGATGTGATAGCCGGCATCGACGTGGTGCACCTCGCCGGTGACGCTGCGCGACATGTCGGACAGCAGATAGACCCCGGCGTCGCCGACTTCTTCGATGGTGACCGAGCGGCGCAGCGGCGCGTTGTACTCGTTCCATTTCAGGATATAGCGGAAGTCGCCGATGCCGGCCGCCGCGAGCGTCTTGATCGGGCCGGCCGAGATCGCGTTGACGCGGATGTTCTTCGATCCGAGATCGGCCGCGAGATACATCACGGACGCTTCGAGCGCGGCCTTGGCGACGCCCATCACGTTGTAGTGCGGCATCCATTTCTCGGCGCCGTAATAGGTCAGCGTCAGCAGCGCGCCGCCGTTCGGCATGATCTTCTCGGCGCGCTGCGCAACGGCTGTGAACGAATAGGCGCTGATCAGCAGCGTATTGGAGAAGTTGTCCGCGGTCGTGTCGATGTAGCGGCCGATGAGCTGGTCCTTGTCGGAAAACGCGATTGCGTGCAGCACGAAATCGAGCGACCCCCAGGCCGACTGCACGGCCGCGAACACTGCGTCCAGCGTCGCCCCGTCGGTCACGTCGCAATGGCCGACGACGAGCCCGTCGACCTCCTCGGCGAGCGGCTCGACCCGCTTTTTCAGCGCGTCGCCCTGGTAGGTGAAGGCGAGGTCGGCGCCCTGTGCGTGCGCGGCCTTGGCGATGCCCCAGGCGATCGAGCGGTTGTTCGCAACCCCCATGATCAGGCCGCGCTTGCCGCGCATCAGCCCCGTCGCATCCGCCATGCTGCACCTTCAAACCGACGTTCGGCGCCGGGCGCCTGCTATGACACAGGGTTTTTGGACCATCAAGCACGGCTCCGGAAGCGTGCCGAATCGGGGAATATCGTGCGATCAGCCGGTGTTTCTCCGGATGTACCGGCGTTACGCAGACGCCGCGCGGCCGCCCAGGAGACTTCGAACGTTGAGCGGATTTCGTCAGGGCATCCAGGGCGCGATTCCGGTGCTGCGCCGTTATGCGCGCGCGTTGACGCGCGACGCCGAGACCGCGGACGACTTGGTGCAGGACACGCTGGTGCGCGCGCTGCGTTCGGAACACTTGTTTCATGGAGGCGAGATCAGGAGCTGGCTGTTCACGATCCTGACCAACCTCAACCGCAACCGCCTGCGCTCGCTCGCGCGCAAGCCGACGCTGACCCCGATCGAGGAGACCGATGCGCCCGACGCGTCGGGACCGGAGGGAGGCGGACGCGACATCGAGCGCGCGCTCGCCGCGCTGGTCGACGACCAGCGCGTCGCCTTGCTGCTCGTGGTGCTGGAGGGCCTGAGCTACCGCGAGGTCGCGGAAGTGCAGGGCGTCCCGATCGGCACCGTGATGTCGCGTCTGTCGCGTGCGCGTGCGCAGATCAAGGCCTATCTCGACGGCGAGCGCCCCGCGCTGCGCCGCGTGAAGTGAGCTTCAAGGACGAAGGACGATGACCGATCGCGACGCACCTGTGACCGAGGACGAGCTGCACGCCTATGTCGACGGGGAGCTGGCGCAAGACCGCCGTGCCGCGGTCGAGGCGTGGCTTGCCGTCCATCCGGACGATGCCGCGCATGTCGCGGCGTGGCGCGCTCAAGGCGACGCGATCCGCGCGCGCTACGGCGCGGTCGCCACCGAGCCGGTGCCGGCGCGCTTGGATCTCGACAAGCTCGCGCGCGGCGAGCGCGGGTGGACGCGCCTTGCGGCGGCGGCCGCCGTGCTGGCGCTGGTTGCCGGGGCCGCCGGCGGATGGTTCGGACGCGGTTTCTGGGAGGGCGCGCCGTCCGCCAAGGCGGTGACCGCGGAAGCGGTCGACGCGCATCGGCTGTACGTGGTGGAGGTGCGCCACCCGGTCGAGGTGCCGGGCTCGGAGGAGACACATCTCTCGCAGTGGCTGTCGCGCCGCGTCGGCTACGCTCTGAAAGCCCCCGATCTCGATACGATCGGCCTGAAGCTCGTCGGCGGCCGGCTGTTGCCGAGCTTCACCGGCACGGCCGCCGCCTTCTTCATGTACGAGGGCGCCTCGGGCGAGCGCTTCACCATCTATTGCCGGCGCGCGCAGGGTTCGCAAAGCGCGCTGCGCTATCGCGCCGCCGGAACGGTCGGATCGTTCTCCTGGGTCGCGGACGATGTCGGGTTCGTGGTCAGCGGCCCGGCGGACCGCGCGCGGCTGCAGAAGGTGGCGGAGGCCGCGTACGGGCAGTTCGAGGGACGGGCGCAGACCGGCGCGCTGAGGGGAATGTTGGCGGGACGATAGCCTGCTGCCCGGCACGAGCCGGGACCGGAACAACGCTCCGCGCGCACCTCACCCCAT
>JAXDNZ010000012.1:0-3159 GCA_034669185.1 Hyphomicrobiales bacterium | reverse complement strand
GACTGAGCACCGCTCGATCTACGGCGAAGCCTCGCCGCAGGACGCCCAGGCGCTGCTCGAGGAAGGCATCGAGTTTCACCCATTGCCCGTGCTGCCCGAGGAGCGGAACTGATTACCGCAACGCTTTCGCGCAGTGTACGCTGCCGGCGATGTCGCTGATCGAACGATTGCTCAAGGCGATCCCCTACGTCCGGCGCCCGTATTTCGAGCGCGACGCGGCGCACGCCGAAGCACAGGCCCTGCGCGCGAAGCTTGCCGGCGCGTTAGATACGCTCGCGCCCGACGTTCGAAAGTTCTTCCCTAACGAGAGCCTCTTTCTATTGCCGGGCGACGACGAGCCGCAGGATCGCCGCATCGGCGAATTCCGGCCCTACATCCGGCGCGCGGTCGCCAAGCACGATCGCGCGCTGGAGATCGGCCCGAGCCTCAATCCGGTCCTGCCGAAATCGGCGGGTTACAATGTCGCCGTGCTCGATCACGCCGACCAGGCCGGGCTCGTCGCGAAGTATTCCGTCTATGGCCTCGATACCCGCGTGATCGAGCCGGTCGATTTCGTCTGGCGCGGCGGATCGCTCGCCGAGGCGGTGAAGCGCAGCCAATACGATGCGATCGCCGCCTGCCACGTGATCGAGCACGCGCCGGATTTCGTCGCCTTTCTGACCGACTGTTCCGAGATTCTGACGCGCGCCGGGGCGCTTTACCTGCTGATTCCCGACAAACGCTATTGCTTCGACTTCTTCCAGCCGCTGAGCGACGTCGCGAAGGTCCTGGGCGATCATCGCGCGCAGCGCGCGCATCACTCGTTCGAGAGCTTCTACCGTGCCGGCGCGCACGTGAACAACCCGCACACGATCGCGTGGGATCAGCGCGGCCTTGGCAACCCGCGCTTCCCCCATGGCGATCCGAAGGCGATCCGGGATTTCGCCGAGCGCTCTTCCGCCTCCGGGCAATATGAGGACATGCACGAAAATTACTTCACGCCGATGTCCTTCATGATGCTTGTCGATGAGCTGCGCTATTTGGGCGAGATCGATTTGCAGGTCGCGTTATTATCCCGCTCTCGCGGCTGCGAGTTCCTGGCGGTGCTGCGCAAAGCCGATGCGCCGGATGAGACCGCCGAGACGTTTCTGGCGCGCAAGCTGTGCGCCTACAAGGTTCTGATGATCGAGGAAATGGAGCGCATCCAATCGCTCGGTGCCTAGGTGCGATGCGCCCAGATCAGCAGCACGACGCCGGCGACGATCATCGCCATGCCGATGCCCTCGCGCGCGCTGGTCTTCTGCTTGAAGATGAAAGCCGAGATCGCCTGCGCGAACAGCACCTCGACCAGCGCCAGCGTGCGCACGCTCGCGGCGGTGGTGAGCGCGAAGGCGAGGAACCAGAACTCCGACGCCGTCGCGCCCATGAAGCCCGCGAACAGCGAGCGGCGCCATTGCGCCGCGATGGCGGTCAACACCGCCCGGTCGCGCAGCATGAGGTACGCGGTGAGCAGCGCTGCTTGCAGCACAAGGCCGCAAGCGAGCGTGAAGGTCGCCGTCATCACGAAATTCGGGTGATTAAGATCGAGAATGGCGCCGCGATAGCCGATGGCCGAAAGCGCGAACATGCCGCCCGACACAAGCCCGATGATCGTCGGTTTGATGCCGCCTTCCATGCCGCCGGGCTTGTAGGACATCACCACGACGCCGGCCGTTGCGATGATGATTGCCGCCATCATCGGGAGGCTGACGACTTCCGCGAGGAAGATCGCGCCAAAGATGGCCACCTGGATCGGCTCCGTCTTGATGTAGGCGACCACGACGACGAACGAACGCTGCCCCATCGCGGCCAGCATCGTCGCGGTCGCACCGATCTGGAACAACGCACCGGCGAGCAGCCACGGCAGGAAGCTCCAGCCCGGCCGCGGCAGCGCAAGGCCGGTCACGATCACGACGGCGGCGAGGAAGACCAGCGCGAACGGAAAGCCGAACAGGAAACGCACATGCGTCGCGCCGACCGTGCCGAGGCTCGCGGTCAGCTCGCGCTGCATCGCGTTGCGGGCGGTCTGCCCGGCCGCCGCGAGCACCGTGAAGACGGCCCAGAGCCACGAGGTGTCGATCATGGCGGGTTAAGTGCCGTGGCGGAGGCGCGTGGTCAATGCGTTGGAAGGCATGGGTGTCGCGCGCTTATCCCTCCCCCGCAGGGGGAGGGTGAACGCCGGCGCGCGGCGTCGGCGGCCCGGTGGGGTTTTTCATTCTGCGCGACCCCACCCGGTCGGCTTCGCCGACCACCCTCCCCGCTTCGCGGGTAGGGATAGGAAAGCCGCCTCGCCGCCGTTACCCGGCCTTCTCCCCCAGCACCATGTAGTTCACGTCGGTGTCGGCCGACAACTCCCAGCGGTCCGCGAGCAGATTGTAGATCACCCCACGCTCGTCGGTGCCGGTCAGGCCGGCGCGCTCCATCGCGATCTCCAGCTCGTCCGGCGTGACGAATTTGTCCCAACGATGCGTGCCGCGCGGCAGCCAGCGCAGCACATATTCGGCCCCGACGATCGCGAGCGCGAAGCTTTTCAGTGTGCGGTTGATGGTGGCGGCGATCATCAGCCCGCCCGGCTTCACCATCTCGGCGCAACGCTGAACGAAGAGCTCCACGTCGGCGACGTGCTCGACCACTTCCATCGCGAGCACGATGTCGAAGCGCTCGCCCGCGTCCGCCAGCGCCTCCGCCGTGGTGGCGCGATAGTCGATGGTCAGGCCGCCCTGCCCCGCATGCAGCTTCGCAGCCGCGATGTTGCGTTCCGCCGGATCGGCCCCGACCACCGAGGCGCCAAGCCGCGCCATTGGCTCGCACAGGATACCGCCACCACAGCCAATATCCAGAATGCGCAGGCCCTTCAGGCTGTCGAGTTGCTTCGGGTTGCGCGCGAACCGCTTGCACGCGGCGTCACGGACGTAGGCGAGCCGCACCGGATTGAACTTGTGCAGCACCGCCATCTTGCCGCGCGGGTCCCACCACTCCTCGGCCAGTGCCGAGAAGCGCGCGACTTCGGCTTCGTCGATAGTGCTGGCACCTTGCATAAGACTGCTCTCCGGTGCGCTCGTCCCCGCGAAAGCGGGGACCCAATCCTTTGGCTCTGGATGCCCGCTTGCGCGGGCATGAGCGGTGTTTATCCCGTTGTCG
>JAXDNZ010000011.1:0-4512 GCA_034669185.1 Hyphomicrobiales bacterium | reverse complement strand
GCAAGCGACTCAGGAGTTCGAGCGGAACGCCTTGCGCGTGATGGTCAAGAATTACGAAAGCCGGACCAGATGGGCTCGCAGAGCCCTTGAGTTGTTCCGGGGCTCTTAATTCCGGGACCTCAGCTCCGGATCAGAGCTGCGCTTCTTCGCAACGAATTCCGCGACGCGCGGATACGCCTTCCGCAACTGGTCGCCCGCGCGCGTGCAAGTGGTACGGCAGATAGTAGCTGCCGCCCGGAACGGACCCGCGAACACGCACCTATCGAATATCGATCACCGTCCGCGGCCCGAGCCGGGCGAGCAGCAGCCGCAGCCGCCGCTGGTCGAGCGCCACGCAGCCGGCGGTCGGCGCGAACCCGGCGCGCGCCACGTGGATGAACACCGCGCTGCCGCGGCCCACGATGCGCGGCCGCGTGTTGTGGTCGATCTCGACGATCAGGTCGTAGAGGTGGTCGTCGCGCCACAGGTGGTCGCCCGAGGAAGCCTCGATCGGCCGGTTGTAGCGGCGGTCCGCAGGGTCTTCGCACCAGGCGTCGTGGCGGGCGATCGGCCGCACCGGCAGCAAGGTCCGCGGCCGGCTGGCGCGGTCCGGGCGCCACCACAACCGCAGCAGCCGGAACCGGCCGCGCGGCGTCCCGCCGTCGCCCTCGCGCTTGTTGGCCAGGATGCCGCCGCGCCCGAGCGCCACCGGAACGACGAGCGGCCCGGCGATGAGCCACCCGCGCGTGCGCGTGCCGGACGCGGTGCGCACCACAAGCCGTCTCACCGTTGCGTGACCCATTGTTGATTTTCTGCCCGTCGGCAAAGCAGTTAAGGCTCGCGCACCATCCCGGAATATCCCGGCGGCGCTTGCGCTTTGTCCCCCGAATGTTCTACTTCGCGCAACGGTTATACGGCGGGGCCCTGCCCCGGAGGCCGATTCCATGACCAATGTCCGCAAGATATTGATTGTCGACGACGATACCGAGCTGCGCGAAGCGCTGGTCGAGCAGCTCGCGCTGCACGAGGAGTTCGACGCGACCTCGGTCGACTCCGGCTCCAAGGGCGTGCAGGCCGCCCGCAACGGGCACATCGATCTCGTGATCATGGATGTCGGCCTGCCCGACATCGACGGGCGCGAGGCGGTGCGCGTCCTGCGCAAGAACGGCTTCAAGGCGCCGATCATCATGCTGACCGGCCACGACACCGACTCAGACACGATCCTCGGCCTGGAATCCGGCGCCAACGACTATGTCACCAAGCCGTTCCGCTTCGCGGTGCTGCTCGCGCGCATCCGCGCGCAGCTGCGCCAGCACGAGGCGAGCGAGGACGCGGTCTTCACCATCGGCCCCTACACGTTCCGGCCGAGCTCGAAGCTGCTCATGAACCCGAAGGGCAGCAAGGTCCGCCTCACCGAGAAGGAGACCGCGATCCTGCGCTACCTCTATCGCGCCGGGCAGCGGCCGGTGTCGCGCGAGGTGCTGCTGCAGGAAGTGTGGGGCTACAATTCGGGCGTCACCACGCACACGCTCGAGACGCACATCTACCGGCTGCGCCAGAAGGTCGAGAAGGATGCCGGCGCACCCGCAATCCTCGTGACCGAAGGCGGGGGCTACAAGCTGATGCCGTGATCTTGTGATGAAGCTTGCAGCCGGCCTGCCCTCCGGGGGGAGGGATTAGAAGCGCGAATGGGCATCGAGGACGACATCGCTTTTCTGGAACGCGTTCCGACGCTCACGGTGCTCGGGCGCGAGGCGCTGCGCATCCTCGCGATCAGCGCGGAGAACCGCTACGTCCATGACGGCGTCGCGCTGTTCAAGGAAGGTGAAACGGCCGACGCCGCCTTCGTGGTGCAGGAAGGCTCGTTCGAGCTCACCGTGCCGGGCACGACCCAGCCGACGACCGCCGGCGTCGGCATGCTGATCGGCGAGCTCGCGCTGATCACCGAGACGACGCACTCGTCGACCGCGACCGCGCGCGAGCCCTCGACCGTGATCCGCATCCCGCGCTCGGTGTTCCTGAAAATGCTGGAGGCCGACCCCGCGGCGGCGCGCCGCCTGCGCAATTCCATCGCGGGGCGCGTGAACGCGACCGCGCGCGAGCTGACGCGCGTGCGCACCGCCCTCGACGGCGGGCCGCGATAATCGGACGCTCTCGTTTATTTCCGCCGCGAGGCGCGCGTGCCTCGCCTGCCGTAGCGTGCGTCCATGTCGCGCGCCACCCTGGCGGCTGGCAAAAACTTGCCGGCGGCGAGCCAAAGCTCGGTCATCTTGCCGGATTTCGCGCGCACGCAACGCACCGGCTCGCCATGGCTGCCATAACCATGGGCGAGCGCAATCCGGCCGGTGTTGCGGCCGGTGATCTCGACCTCGCTCGCATCCGCGAACGGATTATAGAATCCGGGCCCGGCGAGCAGCACCTTGTTGCCCATCGGGACGAGATCGACGGCGCCCCACAGGCTCCACCAGCGTCCTCCCCAGCGCGTGACCTTACGCGTGGGCGCGCCGTTGCGCGCAAATGCCTGCAGGATGTTGACCGTCCCGTCGACCCAATTGGTGGCCCAGCCGTTGATCGCGTTGGTGAGTACCGTGATCGTCAGATCCTGGCGCACGTAAGTGCGGGTGCACGAGATATACCCCTGCAGTCCGCCGGTGTGGCCGAACCAGTCCCAGCCGTTGCTCGTTCCGCTCATGGTGCCGAGGCCGTAATAGCCTTCGAGGCTTGCGTGCGGATTGCGCCATTGACGCCGAATCATTTCGCGCCGGCTCGCCGCCGACAGCACGCTCCTGCGCGCGGCCGGTGAGAGTTGCGCGAAATAGCGTGCGACATCCGCCGCCGTGCTGACGAAGCCCCCCGCCGGCGCGACCGCGTGCATCTTAAAGTCGCCCGGAATGACCACCACCCTGCCGAGCAGCATTTTTCCGGTGTGGCCGCGCGCGAACGGCACGCCGCGCCGCAGCGGCATGTCGGGTTGAGTCTCGGCAAGTCCCGCCGCGTCGACGATCTCGCGCTTGATCCACACGCCGTAAGGCTCACGCGTGATCGCCTCGATGATCAGCCCGAGCAGGCTGTAGCCATGGTTGGAATATTTGAGACGCGTATTCGGCGCGATGACCGGCGGCGCCTTGAGGTCGGCCTTGAGCTCGCGCGCGGTGAAGAAGGGGCGGCGGCCGACGAACTGGCCGGCATCGCTGCCGTCGCGGACAAGCCCTGCGCTGTGGGAGAGAAGCTGCGCGATGGTCACGCGGCCGACGTCGCGATGAAGATCGCGCACGAATTGCCCCGCCGTATCGTCGAGCTTGAGCCTGCCCTGCTCGCGCAGTTTCAGGATGCCGGCCGCCGTGAAGCTTTTCGAATGCGACGCGATGCGGAAGCGGTGGCGCGGGGTGAGTTCTTCGCCGGTCGCCAGATTGGCAGAGCCGTAGGCACGCTCCAGCACGATCTTGCCGCGATGCGCGATGGCGATGATGCAGCCCGGCTGCTGCGAGGCCTGCATCTGGAAATCGATCCAGCGCGGGATGTAATCGAGGGCGGGTTTGAGCCAGCGGTCCATGGAGAGTCCTTGGATGCCGTCAAGCCCGCGCCTGACGGACGCAGGCGCTAGCTATCACACCTCGATCGTCGCCGTCACCGGCACGTGATCCGAGGGCTGCTCCCAGCCGCGCGCGCTCTTGGCGATGTCGATGCGCGACACGCGGTCGCCAAGCTGCGGCGAGACCCAGATGTGGTCGAGGCGGCGGCCGCGATCGGCGGTCTTCCAGTTGTCCATCGCCCGATAGCTCCACCACGTGTAGAGCTTCTCGGGCTCCGGCGTGAGCTGGCGCATCGAGTCGACCCAGCTCCCGGCCTTCTGGAAGGCCGTGAGCTTCTCGGTCTCGACCGGGGTGTGCGAGACCACCTTGAGCATCTGCTTGTGGCTCCAGACGTCGTGCTCGAGCGGCGCCACGTTGAGGTCGCCGACGAGGACCGCGCGCTCGTTCGCGCCGGGACGCAGCTTTTCCATCGCGTGCAATTCGTCGAGGAAGGCGAGCTTGTGCGCGAACTTCACGTTGACGGTGGGATCGGGCTCGTCGCCGCCGGCCGGCACATAGAAATTATGCACCGTGACGGGATCGCGCAGCCCCGCCTTCTCGCCGAGCGTCACCGCGATATGGCGGCAGTCGGTCTTGCCGCAGTAATTGTCGATGGTGACGCCGTCGAACGGCACGCGCGAGGCGACCGCGACGCCGTGGTAGCCCTTCTGCCCGTTCAGCGCGACGTGGTGGTACCCGAGCCGGCGAAAGCGCTTGAGCGGGAACGCGTCATCCGGGCACTTGGTCTCCTGCAGGCAGATCACGTCCGGCCGCACCGCCTTGATGAAACGGGCGACGAGGTTGATGCGCAACCGGACGGAGTTGATGTTCCAGGTGGTGACGCTGAGGGGCATGGGGCGATAGTTAAAAACACAGGCGGCCGGGACAAGGCCGCCGACGTGGAAATCCCCAAAAGCCGAGCCTCATTCTTCGACATCGTAGCCCGCATGAGCGAAGCGAC
>JAXDNZ010000010.1:0-7331 GCA_034669185.1 Hyphomicrobiales bacterium | reverse complement strand
GCGCACTTCGACCACCGTCCCGGTGACGCCGGGCGGCACCCGCAGCGAGGTGTCGCGCACATCGGAGGCCTTTTCGCCGAAGATCGCGCGGAGGAGCTTTTCCTCCGGCGTCATCGGGCTCTCGCCCTTCGGCGTGATCTTGCCGGTGAGGATGTCGCCGGCACGCACTTCCGCGCCGATGTAGACGATGCCGGCCTCATCGAGGTTCTTGAGCGCTTCTTCCGAGACGTTCGGAATGTCACGCGTGATTTCCTCAGGACCGAGCTTGGTGTCGCGCGCCATCACCTCGAATTCCTCGATGTGGATGGACGTGAACACGTCGTCTTTCACGATCCGCTCGGAGAGCAGGATCGAGTCCTCGAAGTTGTAGCCGTTCCAGGGCATGAACGCGACGAGCACGTTGCGGCCGAGCGCGAGTTCGCCGAGGTCGGTCGAGGGACCGTCCGCGATGATGTCGCCCTTGGAAACGTGATCGCCCACTTTCACCAGGGGACGCTGGTTGATGCAGGTGTTCTGGTTCGAGCGCTGGAACTTCATCAGCCGGTAGATGTCGACGCCCGACTTGGTCGGATCGAGATCGCCCGTGGCGCGCACCACGATACGTGTGGCGTCCACCTGGTCGACCACGCCGGTGCGGCGTGCGCCGATCGCGGCGCCTGAATCGCGCGCAACGGTGCCTTCCATGCCGGTGCCGACGAACGGCGCTTCGGCGCGCACCAGCGGCACGGCCTGGCGCTGCATGTTCGAGCCCATCAGCGCACGGTTCGCGTCATCGTTCTCGAGGAACGGAATGAGCGCGGCCGCGACCGAAACAAGCTGCTTCGGCGACACGTCCATGAAGTCGACTTTGTCGGGGGCGAGGAACACGACGTCGCCCGCGTGGCGGCACGTGATGAGGTCTTCGGTGAAGCGCCCGCGGTTGTCGATCGGCTGGTTGGCCTGCGCGACCGAGTAGCGGCCCTCCTCCATCGCCGAGAGGTAGACCACCTCATCGGTGACCCGGCCGTCCTTGACCTTGCGATAGGGGGTCTCGACGAAGCCGTATTTGTTCACCCGCGCGTAGGTTGCGAGCGAGTTGATCAGGCCGATGTTCGGGCCTTCCGGCGTCTCGATCGGGCAGATGCGGCCGTAGTGTGTCGGGTGCACATCGCGCACCTCGAATCCCGCACGCTCGCGGGTGAGCCCGCCCGGGCCGAGCGCGGACAAGCGGCGCTTGTGCGTGATCTCGGACAGCGGGTGGGTCTGATCCATGAACTGGCTAAGCTGCGAGGAACCGAAGAACTCGCGCACCGCCGCGGCGGCGGGCTTGGCGTTGATCAGGTCCTGCGGCATCACCGTGTCGATGTCGACCGAGCTCATGCGCTCCTTGATCGCGCGCTCCATGCGCAGGAGGCCGATGCGGTACTGGTTCTCCATGAGTTCGCCGACCGAGCGCACCCGGCGATTGCCGAGATGGTCGATGTCGTCGATCTCGCCCTTGCCGTCGCGCAGATCGACGAGCGTGCGGATCACCGCGATAATGTCGTCGCGGCGCAGCACCCGCATGGTGTCGGGCGCGTCGAGGTTGAGGCGCATGTTCATCTTCACGCGGCCGACCGCGGAAAGGTCGTAGCGCTCGGAGTCGAAGAACAGCGAGTTGAACATCGACTCGGCGGTGTCGACCGTCGGTGGCTCGCCCGGACGCATCACGCGATAGATGTCGAACAGCGCTTCCTCGCGCGTCATGTTCTTGTCGACATGCAGCGTGTTGCGGATATAGGCGCCGACATTGACGTGATCGATGTCGAGGAGCGGCAGCTCCTTGTAGCCCGCTTCGTTGAGCGCCTTCAGGTTCTTCTCGGTGATCTCCTCGCCGGCTTCGACATAGATCTCGCCGGTCTTCGGATTGACGAGATCTTCGCCGATGTAGTGGCCGACGAGTTCCTCGTCGGTCACGCGCAGGGCCTTGAGGCCCTTCTCGGCAAGCTGGCGCGCCTGGCGCACGGTCAGCTTCTTGCCGGCCTCGACCACGACCTTGCCGCTGTCGGCATCGACGAGATCGCTCACCGCCTTGTAGCCGCGCATGCGGTTGGCATCGAACGGCACGCGCCAGCCGTCCTTCTGCCGCTTGTAGACGATCTGGCGATAGAAGGTGCGCAGCACCTCCTCGCCGTCCATGCCGAGCGCGAGCAGCAGCGACGTCACCGGGATCTTCCGGCGCCGATCGATACGCGCGTAGACGATGTCCTTGGCGTCGAACTCGATGTCGAGCCACGAGCCGCGATAGGGAATGATGCGGGCGGCGAACAGCAGCTTGCCCGAGGAGTGGGTCTTGCCCTTGTCGTGATCGAAGAACACGCCGGGCGAGCGATGCATCTGGCTGACGATGACGCGCTCGGTGCCGTTGACGACGAATGTGCCGTTGTTGGTCATGAGCGGGATGTCGCCCATGTAGACATCCTGCTCCTTGATGTCCTTGACCGACTTCGCGCCCGTCTCCTCGTCGATATCGAACACGATCAGGCGCAGCGTCACCTTCAGGGGCGCCGCGTAGGTCATGCCGCGCTGGCGGCACTCGTCGACGTCATACTTCGGCGGCTCGAATTCGTATTTGACGAACTCAAGCATCGACGTGTTCGAGAAGTCCGAGATCGGGAACACGGACTTGAAAACGGTCTGCAGGCCCTCGTCGGGCCGTCCACCCGGGGGCTCATAGATTTGCAGGAACTGGTCGTAGGACGCCTTTTGAACCTCGATGAGGTTCGGCATCTCCGCGACTTCCTGAATTTTGCCAAAGAACTTTCGAACGCGCTTGCGACCAATAAAAGTCTGCGCCGTTGCCATGTGCTATCTTCTCCGTCGAACCATTCAAAGGTGCCGACGGCTCTCCGGAGGGCCGCCATCCAATCGCGACCGTCCGGACAGGCGTCGTGCGCCGTATTTCCACGCGATCCGGGCCGCTCTTCCCGAATCGGTCAATTCACTCCGCCGCTAGGCGTCTTTTATGGTGAAACCGGGATATAAGTACCGGAACTCACCGCACAATCCCGTGCGTTCCCGGATCGGGATGGAATCTTGCCTCGTTTTCGTCCAATCGCCACCCTCAGGACAGGCCCCAAGGGTGGCATCGTCTCGTTTGACCCCCGAGTCTCGCGACGCGCGACCCGGATTTCGTGAAGTCGCCTCGGGTTACTTGAGTTCGACCTTGGCGCCAGCCTTCTCGAGCTGCGCCTTGACCTTCTCCGCCTCTTCCTTGTTCACGCCTTCCTTGACGGCCTTCGGCGCGCCTTCGACCAGGTCCTTGGCTTCCTTGAGGCCTAGGCCGGTGAGCGCGCGGACTTCCTTGATGACCTCGATCTTCTTGTCGCCGGCGGCGGCGAGCATGACCGTGAATTCGGTCTTCTCTTCGGCAGGAGCAGCAGCAGCAGCAGCAGGTCCCGCAACCGCAACCGCAGCAGCGGCAGACACGCCCCATTTCTCTTCCAGCAGTTTTGCCAGTTCGGCGGCTTCCAGCACGGTGAGGCTGGACAGCTCGTCCACGATCTTGCTCAGGTCAGCCATTTCTCTCTCATCCTTTATTCGGTTCGAACCAATGGGTTAAGGGTGCTTGCGCACCGGAAGCCTCACGCGGCTTCGCCCTTCGACGCATAGGCCTGGATCACGCGCGCGACCTTTGCGGCCGGCCCATTCGCGAGCTGCGCGATCTTGGTGGCCGGAGCCACCAGGAGCCCAACAAGCTTGGCGCGCAGTTCATCGAGCGAGGGCAGCGAGGCGAGCGCCTTGATGCCGTTCGCGTCCAGAGCGGTCTTGCCCATCGCTCCGCCAAGGATGACGAACTTCTCGTTCGCCTTGGCGAAGTCGGTGGCGACCTTCGGCGCCGCGATCACATCGCTCGAATAAGCGATGACCGTCGGCCCCTTGAGGAGCGAGCCGATGGACGCGACGTCGGTGCCTTCGAGAGCGATCTTGGCGAGGCGGTTCTTCGCGACCCGCACCGAGGCGCCCGCCTGCTTCATCTGCTTGCGCAGGGTCTGCATTTGGGCGACGGTCAGGCCGGAATAGTGGGCAACGACGACGACGTTCGAGGCCTTGAAGACCCCGCCCAGCTCCTCGATCGCTGCTTTCTTTTCCGCTCGATCCACGTTCGGGACTCTCTTGGTTGGCGGCCCGAAAGCCGCACTAGCGGCCCGAGAGCCGCCGGTTGCACCAGCCGTCCCTCTCGGTTCGGGCAAGCCGATCCGGGCGGGACGACGACGAAAGCCTGTCCGCCGGACGAGCGCTCAAGAACGCCTTGAGGACCGCCAGTGCAAAGGTTCGAACCGATCAGCCGACCGACAAGGGCCGGGCAATCCGTCTCACCCGTCTATGCAGGCCGTGTCGATTAAGCCGGAAGCCGGCGCCCGCAGTCTCGGACAGGACGCTTGACTGAAAACGGGGAAGTCCTTCGCCCGCCTTGTCGAATCCGCGAGGATGTTCGAAAAGGAACGGGTTCCTGACCACCTTGTTTTCCGTGAAGCGCACAAAGGCGTGCCGCCAAGTGGGCCGGCACGCCCCGCGGGCGGTGTTTAGAGACTTTTCAATCGCGTGCCAAGGGCCAAAATGAGCGCCGGCACGAGAATCTTGGCTCAAGTGCCGCTTCAGCCGCCGAAATTACGTCCCGCCGGTTGTCCCGCTCAAACTCGCCGCGTCGACCTTCACGCCCGGCCCCATGGTGGACGAGATCGCCACACGGTTGATGTAGGTGCCCTTGGCCCCGGCCGGCCTTGCTTTCGCAACCGCGTCGGTGAAGGCCTTGATGTTCTGCACCAATTGCTCTTCCGAGAACGACGCCTTGCCGACGCCCGCCTGGACGATGCCGGCCTTCTCGACCCGGAACTCGACCGAGCCGCCTTTGGCGCCGCGCACCGCCGCCGCGACGTCCATCGTCACGGTGCCGACCTTCGGGTTCGGCATCATGCCGCGCGGTCCCAGCACCTTGCCGAGGCGGCCGACCAGCGGCATCAGGTCCGGCGTCGCGATGACGCGATCGAAGTCGATCTTGCCGCCCTGGACCTCGGTGACGAGATCCTCCGCGCCGACCACGTCGGCGCCCGCGGCCTTGGCCTCCTCGGCCTTGGCGCCGCGCGCAAAGACAGCGACGCGCTGCGAGCGACCGGTGCCGTTCGGCAGGGTGACGACGCCGCGCACCATCTGATCGGCGTGGCGCGGATCGACGCCAAGATTCATCGCGATCTCGACGGTCTCGTCGAACTTGGCCTTGGCGCGCTCCTTCACGAGCTTGACGGCTTCGTCGATCGGGTACGACTTCGCCGGATCGATGCCTTCGCGTGCTTTTTCAGTCCGCTTGCCCGCGCTCATGCCGCCACCTCGATGCCCATCGACCGCGCCGAACCTTCCACCATCGCCATTGCGGCTTCCACGGTGTCGCAATTGAGATCGGCCATCTTCTTCTCGGCGATCTCCTTGACCTGCTGTCGGGTGATCGTGCCCGCCTTGTCGCGGCCGGGCGCCTTCGAGCCGCTCTCGAGCTTGGCGGCCTTCTTGATGAAATACGACACCGGCGGCGTGCGCATCTCGAAGGTGAACGACTTGTCGCCGTAGATCGTGATCACCACCGGGATCGGCGAGCCCTTCTCGAGCTGCGAGGTCTTGGCGTTGAAGTCCTTGCAGAACGCCATGATGTTCAAGCCGCGCTGGCCGAGCGCGGGACCGATCGGCGGCGACGGATTGGCCGCCCCCGCCGGCACCTGCAATTTCAAATAGCCTGCGATTTTCTTCGCCATTGCGTGCTCCTGTCAGTGGTGCGGATCTTGACGGCTGGCGGCCGCCTCACCTCCCACGTGTTGCTCACTTGTCCCGCACGCGATGCGGCACGGAGTGCTGCATCGCAGATGCGGGACCCCGGTGGCTTCTTATCGAAGAAACCGGGGTCTCGGTTCTGCGGCGCACCGCTTCACGCTGCGCCGCGCCCGGGACACGTCACCCACTCTTCCACACCACCAGACTCGTGCCGCGGACATGCCGCAGGCCGAGATGACGGCTGGCCTCGATAGCCTCGAGAGCGCGGGTGACGCCCTCCCATACACCGTAGTCGTGCCAGATGACCACCCCTTTGCGGGCAACGAGCCGGAACGCGGTTTCGGTGTCGGCCCGCACATAGTCATAAGCGTGCGATCCGTCCACGAACACCAGCCCGGCGCGGCCGATATGCGCCGACCAGTCGAAGGCCGCCGAATCGCCGAACAGCTGCGTGATGCGCTTGGCCTGCTCCGCCCACACCGGCGGCGCCGCGACGAAATGCCGTCCCGAGCGCGGCTTCTCCACGAAGGCGCGCTCGCCTGGCGCAAGATCGAATGTCGGCGTCGTGTCGGGTGGCAAATCGAGCGTGAAAACAGAAAGATGCGCCGGCGCATTGATGGCGAGATTGAGCGTCGTGCGCCCGTCGAAGGTGCCGATTTCGACGATCTCCACGCCGGCCGTGACCGACGCCGCGGCGGTCGCCAGTACCGCGAGCTCGGCAAGATTGACGTCGCCCTGGTTCTTCCGCGGCTGTGCCAGCGCAATCCGGCTGGCTGGAAAGACGTCGCGCCATCCGGCTTGCGGCAGCTGCGTAACCTGCCCGCGCGTCACTCCGCGCAGCCGCCGGCTCAAGCGGCGGCAGGATTGGCCAAGAATCGTCGCCGGCAGATAGACCGCGCGCGCGTAGAGCCCATTGAGGCGGCCTGCCGGCATGGCGGTTCGCCGCCCGCGTGGTCAGAGCTTCTCGACCTGCCCGAACTCGAGCTCGACCGGGGTGGCGCGGCCGAAGATCGACACCGCGACCTTGACGCGCGAGCGGCCTTCGTCGACCTCCTCCACGGTGCCGTTGAATGACGCGAATGGGCCGTCGGACACCCGCACCTGCTCGCCGACCTCGAACGAGATCGAGGGCTTGGGGCGCTCGACGCCTTCCTGCACCTGATTGAGGATGCGCTGGGCTTCGGCTTCCGAGATCGGGAACGGCTTCTTGTCGGCGCCGAGGAAGCCGGTCACCTTCGGGGTGTTCTTGATGAGGTGGTAGGCCTCGTCGGTCAGGTCCATCTTCACCAGCACGTAGCCGGGGAAAAACTTGCGCTCGGCGTCGACCTTGCGGCCGCGCCGGACCTCGATGACCTTCTCCTTGGGGACCAGCACTTCGTCGAACAAATGCGATAGGCCGCGTTGCTTGGCCTGCTCGCGGATCGAATCCGCGACCTTGTTCTCGAAGTTCGAATAGGCGTGGACGATGTACCAGCGCTTCGTCTTGGCCTCAGTGGCAATCGCTTCAACCACCTGCCCTCTCCCTTAGCTGCCGATGCCGAGCACGAGCGTGA
>JAXDNZ010000009.1:0-3500 GCA_034669185.1 Hyphomicrobiales bacterium | reverse complement strand
CGGGGTGGTGGCTTACTTCACCAACCAGTATTTCGGGCAGGCGCTGTTAGGCAGCCCGATGATGTATGTGCTGATCTTCGCGCCGCTCGGGCTGGTGTTCTTCCTGAGCTGGCGCATCGACAGGCTCTCCGTCTCGACCGCCCAATTGCTCTTCTTCATCTACGCGGCCCTGCTCGGGGCATCGCTCTCGATCATCTTCGCGGTCTACACCGAGACCTCGATCACGCGCGTGTTCTTCATCTCGGCGGCCGCGTTCGGCGGTTTGAGCCTGTGGGGCTACACCACGCAGCGCGATCTCACCGGCATGGGCTCGTTCCTGATGATGGGCCTGATCGGCATCATCATCGCGAGCCTGGTCAATATCTTCTTGAAGTCGAGCGGGCTCGACTGGATCATCTCGGTGATCGGCGTGATCGTGTTCGCGGGCCTCACCGCCTGGGATACGCAGAAGATCAAGGAGATGTACAACGTCTACGACGACGGCACCGTCTCCGGCCGCAAGGCCGTGATGGGCGCGCTGGCGCTCTATCTCGACTTCATCAACCTGTTCCTGATGCTGCTGCGCATCTTCGGTGAGCGCCGCTGATCGTCGGCCGGATTGTTAGGCGAGCGCCCCGGTTCATCCCGGGGCGCTTTCGTTTTAGCATCGCTGTTGCCGCTCATTCCCGCGCAAGCGGGAATCCAGTCCTCGACCCTGGGTCCCCGCTTTCGCGGGGACGAGCGGAAGAGAGACCGATAGCATGACTCCTTCGATCCGCCCTGCAACGCCGGCCGACATCCCCGCCATCACGCGCATCTACGCGCATGCCGTGCGTCACGGCACGGCGTCGTTCGAGCTCGATCCGCCGGACGAGGCCGAGATGGCCCGGCGCCAGCGCGCGCTGTTCGAGGGCGGTTATCCGTTTCTGGTCGCGGAGATCGATCAAGCCGTTGCGGGCTACGCCTACGCGGGTGCGTACCGGACGCGGCCGGCCTATCGTTTCAGCGTCGAGAACTCGGTGTACATCGCGCCCGAGATGCATCGCCGCGGCATCGGCCGCGTGCTGCTCGCTCGATTGATCGCGGAATGCGAGACGCGCGGCTATCGGCTGATGATCGCCGTGATCGGCGACAGCGCACAGGCGGCGTCGATCGAATTGCATCGCGCCGCGGGCTTTGAGCTTGTCGGCGTGCTCGAGGGCGTCGGCTATAAGTTCGAACGCTGGCTCGACACCGTGCTGATGCAGCGGCCGCTCGGCAAAGGCCGCTCGGCGCCGCCCGCGTAGCGTCATTCCGGCGCTCGCTGCGCTCGGCCGGAATGAACAAAAGAAGGCTACGTCGCCACCAGCTTGAGCGACTTGTCGACCGCGCGCAGCACGCCGTCGAGCTCGTGGCCGCGCCGCACGATCAGCCCGGTCGCCGAGATCACGCTATAGGCGCCCTGGCGGCGCGCGAGCTTCGGATTCTTTTCGATGCGGTAGATCGGAACTTCGGAGGCGCGGCGGAACACGGAAAACACCGCTCGGTCCCGCAGGAAATCGATCGCGTAATCGCGCCATTCGCCCGCGGCGACCATGCGGCCGTAGAGGCCAAGGATGCGGTCAAGCTCGCGCCGGCTGAAGGTGACTTTTCCGGGGACGACGGCCGAAGCGTGGCTGTCGCCCCCACGCTGCTCGCTCGGGTCAGTTTCGCCGAACATGCGGCGCCTCCTTTGAGAGTTGACGGCGTCGAATGATCGCGCCGTCGGCCTAAACCCGCAAGGGGTGGTGAGGCGCGGCATGGCGCCATGACAGAAGTGGTCGGAAACGGCCGGATTCAGGGAAATTCTTCCAACCGGGCGGTTCGAAGCTCACGATTCGTTGAAAGATTTCACACTCCGGCCAGATTTCGGCCAAGCCGCAGCCCTTCTGGCCTGCGATAGCGGGGACAGTTGATTAGGGCCCGGTGATGTTCGAGCACCGGATTCCTCAGCCCCCCAGCCCCCCGGGGCTTGGACGGACCGGGCCCTAGTTACGTACGGTTCAATCCCCCAACGATTCTTCGGGCCGGTTCGCCGGCCCGTTTTTTTTGCGCAAGCGCGCGCTGCGGCGTCGACGTCGCGCCGCTCGAATTGTGTGTTCGATTTATTCAGTTCAGCGCCGCGACCGCCGCGCCCAGCATGGGGCCGGGGTTTTCCTTCGATCCCGCCTGCACCAGCACGGCCATCGAATCGATTCCCTCGCCGGCGACATCGCGTAGCGGCACGGTGAAGGTGCGCGCGCTGCCGGTCCAGTCGCCGAGCTTCACCCAGCGACGCACCACGTTGTGATAGGTGATCGTGTGGCCGGAGTTCTCGCCGCGGTTGATCGCCACCGGCACTTTGGCACTGACCGGACAGAGCCAGATCACGCCCTTGGCGTGCTCGCCCGTGGCCGCCGGTAGCGTGACGGTGACCTGATCGCCTGCGACCGCGAGGGTGACCGGAACCGACATCGTGCCGGGTTGCTTGCGCGTCTGCGCGATCGCGCCATCGATCGCGGTGCGGTCGCTGCCGATCACATGCGCAACGCCGTTGACCACGACCTGCGGCGTGTAGACTTCGCGGTCGCCGCGCACATGCGCATAGGCGCGTTGACGGTTGCCGTGGCCCGGCAGCGCGTTGTTGTCCTTCCAGCCGAGATAGTCCCAGTAGTCGATCGCCAGGCTGAGCACGACGAATGACGGATCGCGCGCGAGTTCGCCCGCGAGCTTGTCGGCGGGCGGGCAGGACGAACAGCCTTGGCTGGTGAACAGCTCGATCACGGCGCGCGGCTCGGCGGACGCGACAGCCGAGGCCAAGAGGGAGGAGGCGATGACCGCGAAGGGCAGAACGAGACGGCGGCGTCTCATGGCGATCTCCACACTCTCGACACCTGACGGATCTCTCGCCGCTCAACCCTTCGAGCAGCGTCCCCGCATCCGTCCGGCTGCGGATGTCCCCACGCCACACATAGGGCGCGCGCCGTTCACCGGCCACTCAATTCGCGGTGAGGGGCGGTGCAGCAAGGACCACGCGCAGACGAGAAAGCGCGAATTGGCCGGCAGTTACGCCGCGAGGTGGCGCAGCACGTATTGCAGGATGCCGCCGTTCTTGAAGTAATCGAGCTCGTCGAGCGTATCGATGCGGCAGGTCAGCGGCACGCGCTTGAGCGCGCCGTCCGGCGCCACGATCTCGGCGATCAGCCGCTGGCGCGGCTTCAGATCCCCGTGCAGGCCGCGGATCGTGACCTGCTCGTTTCCTTTCAGTCCCAGCGTCTGCCAGGACGTGCCTTCCTCGAACACCAGCGGGATCACGCCCATCCCGATCAGGTTGGAGCGATGGATGCGCTCGAACGACTGCGTGATGACGGCGCGGATGCCGAGCAGCGTCGAGCCCTTCGCGGCCCAGTCGCGCGAGGAGCCGGTGCCGTATTCCTTGTTGGCGAACACGACGAGCGGCACGCCCTCGGCTTTGTACCTCATCGCCGCGTCGTACATCGTCATGCGCTGCTGCGACGGGTAGT
>JAXDNZ010000008.1:0-3185 GCA_034669185.1 Hyphomicrobiales bacterium | reverse complement strand
CCAGCGTGGTCAGCAGGAACGGGCGGAAGATGCGCCACGGCGACATGCCGGCGGCGTTCATCACGACGATCTCCGAATCCGCGTTCAGCCGGTTGAGCGTGAAGCCGATCGCAACCACCAGCGCGATCGGCGCGATCACCAGCATCAGCATCGGAATGAGCAACCCGGTGATGCCGAGGAACACGAGCACGGTCTGCTTCTGATTCGTCATCAGGTCGATCTCACGGAGGGCGTGCGTGAGCCAAATGACCGTGGTCAGGCTGATGAGAACCAGCAAAAAGGCGCCGAAAGTCGTGCGGAAGATGTAGCGGTCGAGCGCACCCATTTGGGCGATTGTCCCCCAGATTCCGCGAACCGAGTTCCCGCGGCGCGGCGCCCCCGACGCAACGCAACAGACCCCTAAACCGGATCGATGGCAAGACCGGGGCAGCGACCTCGCAAGCCGGGCGCCGATACGCTAAGGGAGGCGCTGTTTCGCGGGTTTTCGCGCAATCGCATGTCTCTGATTTGCAACAGGATGGAGCCAAATGGCCGACGCCCCGAAACTTGCCTTTGCGGCGATCACGACCCCGCCGAGCGGCGTCTTGGTGGTATTCGCGGACGGCGACCTGCAGCTGGGACCAAAGACCCGTGCGGCGCTCGGTTCCGCATCGGAACTCGTGGCGCGCGTCGCCAAGGCAGAGAAGTTCACCGGCAAGAGCGGCACGGCACTCGACATCGTGGCACCGGCGGGGCTCGCCGTTTCCCGGCTCATCGTCATCGGCACCGGCAAGGCGGCCGACCGAAAGGCGGACGATTTCGTCAAGCTCGGCGGCGCCGCGATGGGGCGTATTCCGAGCGCAGCCAGTTCGGCAACCATGGTTCTCGAGCTTGCCGATGGAGCGCTCAAGCCCGATGCGGCGGCGGACGTGGCGCTCGGTGCGAGCCTGAGAGCCTATTCGTTCGACCGCTACAAGACCAAGCTCAAGGAGGGCGAAGAGAAGCCCGGCAAGACGCGCGTGACGCTCGGCGTCGCCGACGTCGCCGCCGCGCGCAAAGCCTGGGGAGCGCGCCAGGCGATTGCCGAGGGCGTGACCCTCGCGCGCGATCTCGTCAACGAGCCGCCGAACATCCTCTATCCGGTCGAGTTCGCGCGCCGCGCGACCGCGTTGCGCAAGCTCGGCGTCGCCGTCGAGGTGCTCGACGTGCGCGCGATGCGCAGGCTCGGCATGGGCGCGCTGCTCGGTGTTGGGCAAGGCTCCGCGCACGAAAGCCGGATCGCCATCATGCGCTGGAATGGCGGCAAGAAGGGAGCAGCTCCGCTCGCCTTCATCGGCAAGGGCGTTTGCTTCGACACCGGCGGCATTTCGATCAAGCCGGCCGCCGGCATGGAAGACATGAAGGGCGACATGGCGGGCGCGGCCTGCGTGGTCGGGCTGATGCATGCGCTCGCCGGTCGCAAGGCGAGGGTCAACGCCATCGGGGCGATCGGCCTGGTCGAGAATATGCCCGACGGGAACGCGCAACGCCCGGGCGACATCGTCACGTCCATGTCCGGCCAGACGATCGAGATCATCAACACCGATGCGGAAGGCCGCCTCGTGCTGGCCGACGTCTGTCACTACGTCAACACGCGCTTCAAGCCGAAATTCATGATCGATCTCGCGACGCTCACCGGCGCGATCATCGTCGCACTCGGGCAGGAGCACGCCGGCATGTTCGCAAACGACGATCAGCTCGCCGAACGGCTCACGCGCGCGGGCCTGTCGACCGGCGAGAAGGTGTGGCGCATGCCGCTCGGCCCCGAATACGACAAGCTGATCGATTCCAAGTTCGCCGACATGAAGAACACCGGCGGCCGCTTCGGCGGCTCGATCACGGCGGCGCAATTCATCGGCCGCTTCGTCGGCAAGACGCCGTGGGCGCATCTCGATATCGCCGGCACCGGCTTTGCCTCGCCGTCCTCCGACGTCAGCAAGAGCTGGGGCTCGGGCTGGGGCGTGCGGCTCCTCGATCGGCTGGTAGCGACCGATTATGAGAAATAGTCAGATGACCGAAGTCCTCTTCTACCAGCTTCAGCGCCAGCCGATCGAGCGTGTGCTGCCGCCGCTGCTCGAACGTTCGCTCGAGCGCGGCTGGCGCGTCGTGGTGCAGGCCGCGAGCGACGAGCGCATCGAGGCGCTCGACGCGCATCTGTGGACGTACAAGGAGGATGGCTTCCTCGCGCACGGCACGTATCGCGAAGGCGAGCCCGATGCGCAGCCCGTGCTGCTCACCGTGCACGACCACAATCCGAACGCCGCGAATGTGCGCTTCCTGATCGACGGCGCACCGGTGCCGGCGGATGCCGCCGCCTACCAGCGGATCGTGCTGTTGTTCGACGGCGAGGACGAAGACGCGCTTAGCGCCGCACGCGCGCATTGGGCCGATGCCAAGGCCAGCGGCTTCGACGTGACCTACTGGCAGGCGGACGAGAACGGCCGCTGGGAAAAGAAGGCCTGACGCGCTAACACGCCCGCATGCTCGTCATCGACGACCTCTCGTTGCGCGTCGCCGGCCGTCTGTTGCTCGACGGCGCATCCGCGCGCATCCCGGCGGCGGCGCGTGTCGGCCTGGTCGGACGCAACGGCATCGGCAAGACCACGCTGTTCCGCGCGATCATGCACGAACTCCCGCTGGAGCACGGATCGATCGCGCTGCCGGCGCGTGCGCGCATCGGCCGGCTCGCGCAGGAAGCGCCGGGCGGGCCCGAAAGCCTGATCGAGGTTGTGCTCGCGGCCGACACCGAGCGCATGCGGCTTCTCGCCGAGGCGGAGATCGCGCGCGATCCGCACCGCATCGCCGATATCCAGACGCGGCTGGCCGATATCGGCGCGCATGCGGCGCCGGCGCGCGCCGCCGCGATCCTGGCGGGCCTCGGGTTCGACGCGCAGATGCAGCAGCGTCCGTGCGCGGATTTCTCCGGTGGCTGGCGCATGCGCGTCGCGCTCGCGGCGGTGCTGTTTTCCGAGCCCGACCTGCTGCTGCTCGACGAGCCGACCAACTACCTCGACCTCGAGGGCACGCTGTGGCTCACCGATCACCTGGCGCGCTATCCGCGCACCGTGATCGTGATCAGCCACGACCGCGACCTGCTCGATGATGCGGTCGACTGGATCCTGCATGTCGACGCCGGCAAGCTCGTGCTCTACCGCGGCGGCTATTCG
>JAXDNZ010000007.1:0-6656 GCA_034669185.1 Hyphomicrobiales bacterium | reverse complement strand
ATTGGAGGTATAACCGCGCCAACGCAGAGGGAGCCAGCGCCATGTCCGCGATCAAGACCCCGTTCGACCACGCCCGCCTCGACCGCCTGATGGATGACGCCTGCATGGACGTGCTGCTCGCGACGTCCAAGCATAACGTGCAGTATTTGCTGGGCGGGCACCGCTCGGTGTTCTTCGACGTGATGGATGCGATCGGCTTGTCGCGCTATCTCCCGATCGTCGTCTATCCGAAGGGCAAGCCTGAAAAGGCCGCCTATTTCGGGCACCGGCTCGAAGGTTTCCAGAAGGAAGTTAAGCCGTTCTGGACGCCGGAGGCCCAGACCAATTCGTCCGGCTCGCTCGACACGATGAAGCGGGCGACCGACTATCTCAAGAGCTTCGGGCTGCCGGCCAAGCGCATCGGCATCGAGATGGCGTTCCTGCCGATGGATGCCGGCGCCGCGTTGCGCAAGGCGATGGGCGATGCCGACATCAAGGATGCGCTCGTGGTGCTGGAGCGCCTGCGGCTGCGCAAGTCGCCGGAGGAGCTCGCGATGCTGCGCACCTCGTCCGAGAAGGTGATCGACGCGATGCTGGCGACGATCGCGCAGAGCGGACCGGGCACCACCAAGGCCGAGTTCACCGAGACGCTGCGGCGCGAGGAGGTGAACCGCGGACTGACCTTCGAGTACTGCCTGATCGCGGCGGGCGCGAGCCACAACCGCGCGCCGTCGCCGCAGCGCTGGGAGAAGGGCGACGTGCTCTCGGTCGATTCCGGCGCGAACTATCACGGCTACATCGGAGATCTCGCCCGCATGGCGATCCTCGGCGAGCCGGACGCCGAGCTCGAGGATCTGCTCGGCGAGATCGAGACGATCCAGCGCGCCGCGTTCAAGCCGATCAAGGCCGGCGTGATGGGGGGTGAGATCTACGCGGCCGGGGAGGCGCTGGTGGCCAAGAGCAAGCAGCACAACAACATGGAGTTCCTGGCCCACGGCATGGGCCTTGTCAGCCACGAGGCCCCGCACCTGACCAACTCCGGTCCGGTGCCTTACACCGACGAGGACGCGCACCGGCCGCTCGAGGCCGGCATGGTGATCTCGGTCGAGACCACGCTCAAGCATCCCAGTCGCGGCTTCATCAAGCTCGAGGACACCATCGCGGTGACCGAGACCGGCTTTGAGATCTTCGGCGAGGGCGGGCGCGGCTGGAACCAAGGCGGGACCGCGGCAAGGCAGTAAAAAAGGTCATTTCCCGAGTCCGGGGAGGTTCTTTGCAAAGCCGTAACGGCTTTGCTATACGCCCGCGGCATCGATGCGCGTTACCGGCATCAAGGTATTCCCCGGTAGCTCAGCGGTAGAGCAACCGGCTGTTAACCGGTTGGTCGCTGGTTCGAATCCGGCCCGGGGAGCCAAACCTTACGAGCGCTTGACATCGGCGCCGCACATCCTGGCGTTTGGGATTGGCGGGAATTCCTTGTGTTCTTTGTTGACCGGCATCACGCACCCCGCGGTGTGTTCGCCAATTCCACAATATCCTTCACCTCCAGACACGCGGCGAGGACACCTTCGCCGACCATCCCGGTTGCGCCGGTCATGATGGCCTTGATGGTCATGGCTGCGAACGTTGACAGATGATCATCAAGCCCGCCCGCTAATTGATCTTCAGCGGAGCGCCCGGCGCGCCCTCCTTGGGTGCAGCCGGCTTGGGCTTGGCGGCGGGCTTCTTCTTCGCCGCGGGCGGCGCAGCGGTCGGCGGCGCGGGGGCAGGAGCCGCGGCTGGTGGCGCGGCTGCCGGCGGCTGCAGGTTCGGCGGGTCCGGCCACTGGAAGGGTTGCGGTTCGGGCGAGGTTGCGGGCGCCGGCTCGGGTGCGTTTTGCGGCACGACCGTGACGGGTGACGGCGCCGGTGTCTCGACGTTCGACGGCTCGCGCGGCAGGCGCTGCACCCACCAGTATCCGGCGGCCAGGATCGCGGCGGTGAGCAGCAGCTGGATGATGATCGAAAGCGCGCTTACGCGGCGGCGCGGCACGGGCACTTCGTCATTCTGCATGTCGTCATCACGGAACGGTTGAGCCTCGATCTGTGGCACCGCTGTGGCCGCCGGCGACGGACGCGGCGGCGCGGCGAACGAGGGTGGCGGGGGGGTCGGCGGCTTTTCCTTGGCGATCGGCCGCAGCTTGAACGGCCACTCGGCATCCAGCCGCACGCCGAAATCGCCGATGTCGCCATCCGCGCGCGCCCAGCCTCCGACGATCTTGCCGGCGCACCCCGCCGCGATGAATCCGCCGACTCGCAGCGCATACTTGAGCGACGGCGCAATGTTGCTCGGGACGTATCCGACCACGCGCGTATCGATGACGACCGCGATCGCATTCGGATCGTAGGGATTTTTCGGATTGGGGACCAAGAGCGCGCCGCACAGGTGATCGACGCCGGTTTGGGTGCGGCCGCCGGCGATTTGCTCGAGCTCGTCTTGATGCTCGGCCGTCCCGGCCGCCTCGATGGCGAACTGGCCGTCGCCGATGGCGATCGCCATGGTCGGCTGGACCGCAGGCGCGGATGCGTCGCCGTGCGCGGATCGCTGCTGGGGAAAGTCAGTCACCAAGCGTCGCCTATCGGCCTTTCAGGCGAGGATTCGGATGAGGATTTCACGCCAGGCATCCCCTGTCGAATCGCCGGCGAAGACCAAGTGCAAATCCTGTTGCTCGAAAGCTCGCTTTCCCAAGCGCTTGGGACAAGCTGTTGATCGGCAAGTGGAGGCCACGGCCGGAATTGAACCGGCGTAAACGGTTTTGCAGACCGCTGCGTAACCACTCCGCCACGTGGCCTCAGGCGCGCATACCTAGCGCCCTGCGGGCGGTTCGGCAATCGCGCTCTCAAATCGCCCGCGTCATTTGCGGAAAACCGCAAAGAAAAAGGCCCGGACAACCGTCCGGGCCCTGAACAAGGAGATTGGGAGGTTATCAGTACTTCGCGACCACCGCGTCGCATCCGAGCAGGATGAAGAAGCAGTTGCTGAACTTGTAGTTCAGGCCGACCCGGAAAACGTGCTCGTCGAGCGGAACGTTGCCTCTGATGGCAAAGCCGAGCGGTGCCGGGTTGAGGTAATCCTTGTTGTTGAGGCGGACATAGAGATAGTCGGCCTTCGCCGACCAGTTGCCACCGAGCGCGAATTCGGCTCCCGCGCCCGCGGTCCAGCCCCAGCGCGTCTTGGATTCGGAGACGAAGCCCCCACCAACCGCCGTTGCATCAACGGTCGCTTCGACGCGGGCGGTGGCAAGGCCGCCGGTCACGTAGAGCAGCATCTGCGGGCTCGCAAGGATACCGGCTCGCAGACGGGTCGTGCTCAGCCAGTGCTCGCGTGTGCCGGAAATCGACGCGGTATTGAACGGCGCAATATTGAAGGCGCTGCCGCGCGCGTTGGTCCAGGAGAAATCGCTTTCGGTGCCGAACACCCACATGCCGGACTGGTAATTGCAGCCGTATTCGACACCTACGATCGCACCGTTCACGTCATAACGATTGGTGATGTCGAGGCCGACGGTACCCGGGTCACCGCTGATGTGCCTGCTGCGCCCCCATACGCCGCCGCCGGCGACGCCGATGAAGCAGCCGGTCCAGCTATAGGCGACCGGTGTAGACATCCGCATCGCTTTGACCGGCATGTCGGCCGCGACGGCCTGCGCGCCGGACAGCGATGTCAGTGCGAGAACGCCGAGCAGGAATTTTTTCACGGAAGCCCCCTCCGAAAATCGAACCGGTATGTCGCCAGCAGTCTAGATCGCCGGGCTCGCCAAGTCTGTTGCGCACGGGCCACACTGAACAACCGAATTTCGCATTCCGCCGCCGGGACGATCTGCCTTCTTTCGTGGGCGGACGGTCGGACCGAGCAGCGCTTTTCCCATAGTCTGGCGGCGGTGCCGGGATGAGCGCATCACCTTGCCTTTTGCGATGCGGTGCCGCAGAACGCGCAGCAGCGTGAGAGCGGGCGCGGAGCGAGAGCCGCATGGTCGATTATGCGCAGGCGCGGCGGATGATGGTGGACGGTCAGGTCCGCACCGCCGACGTGACGGACCTGCGCATCATCGCGGCTCTGCTTGACGTACCGCGCGAACGTTTCGCGCCCGGCCGCGAGGCGATCGCCTATCTCGACGCCGACTTGCCCGTTTCGGGCAGTTCGGGGCGTGCACTGCTCAAGCCGATGGTCTTTGCCAAGCTCCTGCAGGCCGCGGCGATCGGCCCCGACGACAGGGTGCTCGATGTGGGCTGCGCCACCGGCTACTCCACCGCCGTGATGGCGCGCCTTGCCGGTCACGTCGTCGCGCTCGACGAGAACACCGGGCAGACGATGCTCGCCGGCATGCCCAACGTCACCGGTGTGGCGGGTCCGCTCAACGCCGGTTGGGAGAAGGACGCGCCCTACGACGTCATCATGGTTGAAGGGGCGGTCGAGGTGGTGCCGCCGGCGCTTTTCTCCCAACTCAAGGAGGGCGGACGCCTGCTTGCCGTCGTCGGGGCCGCGCCGATGGGGAAGGCGACGATCTACCAGCTGTCCAATGGTCACGTGACGGCGCAGCCACTGTTCGACGCCGCAGCTCCGCCGTTGCCTGGCTTTGCCAAACCTCCCGCGTTCGTGTTCTAGGCGGTTTTCCCGGAGGTAATTTCGGCGGGTGTGGCGCCATTACGCCACTCGCTGCCTTTATCTCCGAAGCGGCATTGCGAGGGGTTTCAAGACTCTAGCCGCCCGCCTATGGTGAGTCGGGGTAACAAACGGGGTTCGCAGCCAGCGAAACAGCTGGTGCGTTCCGCGGGCGGCAAGGACAGATGGTCAGGACGAGTGTGGCGTGCGCGGTCTGTGCGGCAGCCATGGCCATGGCTGCCTTTTCGTCGCTTGCGCGCGCCGAGACGCTCGAAGGCGCGCTGGCGCAGGCCTACCGCAACAATCCGCAGCTCAATGCCCAGCGCGCGTCATTGCGCGCGGTCGACGAGAACGTGTCGCAGGCGCTCGCCGGCTACCGTCCGCGCGTCACCGGCAGCTTCGATTCCGGCTATCAGCATTACGAATCCCACACGCTCGCCGGCGGCGTCTTCACGACCACGAATACGAACATCAGCCCGCGCGGCGGCACCGTCGGACTGGTGCAGCCGATATTCAACGGCTTCCGCGCCGGCAATCAGACGCGCCAGGCCGAATCGCAGGTCCTTGCCGGACGCGAGACGCTGCGCAACACCGAGCAGACCGTGCTGCTCGATGCTGCGACCGCTTACATGAACGTCATGCGCGACAGCGCGATCCTCGATCTGCAGCGGCGCAACGTGCAGGTGCTGCAGGAGCAGCTCAAGCAGACGCGCGACCGGTTCAATGTCGGCGAGGTGACCAAGACCGACGTTGCCCAGTCGGAGTCACGCCTTGCCGCCTCGCAGTCGCAGGTGCTTGGCGGCGAGGCGAACTGGAGGGCGTCGCAGGCAGCCTACCGGCGCATCGTCGGCGCGGAGCCGGTCAATCTCCGCAGCGGCATGCCGGTCGACCGCTTCTCGCCCCGCACGCTCGAAGCGTCCGTCGACCATGGCTGGAAGGAGCATCCGACCGTCACCGCCGCACAGTACACGGTCGATGCCGCCCAGCACGCCGTCAAGGTCGCCGAAGGGGCGCTCTATCCGACCGTCACGCTCGAGAGCAATGTGACCAAGCGCTGGGATCTTGCGCCCGGCTCGTTCGACCAGACCACCGGCACCGTGCTCGGGCGCGTGCAAGTGCCGATCTATCAGGGCGGCGCCGAGTACTCGGTGATCCGCCAGACCAAGGAAACGCTTGGACAGCGGCGCATCGAGCTCGACCTCGCGCGCGACCAGGTGCGCGCGTCGGTAGTGCAGTCCTGGAGCCAGCTCGAAGCCACCAAGGCGCAGATCGTCGCGGCGCAGGCGCAGGTGACGGCGACCGAAGTCGCGCTCAATGGCGTGCGCGAAGAGGCGCGTGTCGGCCAGCGCACCACCCTCGACGTGCTCAACGCGCAGCAGGAACTGGTCAATGCGCGTGTCGCGCTCGTGACGGCGCAGCGCGATCGCGTGGTCGCCTCGTTCACGCTGCTCGCGGCGGTGGGGCGGCTCGGCCCACAGGTGCTCGGCCTGCGGACCGAGACCTATGACGCGCGCGTTCACTATCACCAGATCCGCGATCAGTGGTTCGGTGTGCGCAATCCGGACGGCCGCTAGGCTCCCGCGCTTTCCATCAAGCTGTTGTAGGGCTGCGCGTCCTGTCCACAGGACGTTGCTTGCGTTCGACCTTTGCGCTGCCATACTTGCACGAATCCTCGCAAGATCGCGCCCGAGTGATTCGCGGAGCGCCGCGAGGGGCGGGTGAGGACGTTCGATGACGCAGGCGGCGAAGGCGCAAGAGCCGTCGATGGAGGAGATTCTCGCCTCCATTCGACGCATCATCGCCGATGACGATGGCCCGAAGCCTCCCCCCAAGCCGGAAATGAAGGCTCCTGAGCCGGCGCCACCGCCCCCACCCGCGCCGCCGCCGGTTGCGAAGGCTCCGCCGCCGATCGCGAAGGCGCCTCCCGCACCGCCCAAGCCGGCCCCCGCACCGCCGCCGCCACCCGCGCCGTCGGCGCCCGCAATAAAGCAGGACGATATCGACGCGATGCTCGCGGGTCTGGACGAGCCGGAACC
>JAXDNZ010000006.1:0-4055 GCA_034669185.1 Hyphomicrobiales bacterium | reverse complement strand
TAGCCGACCAAGATCGGATCCTTGGCGGCGATGGCGGGCTTGGCGACACTGCTGGCAATCACGGCAGCGGTGGCGGATTTCAACGCCTGGCGACGCGTCATCGACATCTTGATTCCCTCCCGATGCTGGTGGTCTCTGCGGACCTTTAGGCGAACTATAGCCATGACTTCGGGCATGGGCAAAGCACCGGTCGACAGCTGCGCCGTGGTGTGTGCACGTACTTTTTTTGCCCACTATGCCCACCTTGCGCCTCCCTCCAGCGGAGCGATCCAGTTCGCCGGACTCGTGCGCCAAGGCCAGATGCTGCGCGAGCGCCAGCATTCCTTTCTGTGCTACTGACACGCACCAAACGATCAGGAGCAAACAATGGCCAAGGCGCCGCCCTCAGCCAAACGCGACCGCATCAAGGCCTTCACGCCGGCGCTGGTCGATTACACCAACGACGTCGTCTACGGCGACCTGTGGGAGCGCAAGGGGCTATCCAAGCGCGACCGCAGCCTGATCACCGTCGCGGCGCTGGTCGCGACCTATCGCCCGGAGCAGCTCGTGTCGCATCTGACGCGCGCGATCGGCAACGGGGTCACGCAGGAGGAGATCACCGAGGTGACCACGCACATGGCGTTCTACGCCGGATGGCCCGCCGCGATGTCGGCCGCGCAGGTCGCCTACACGGTGCTGGTCGAAGGCAACAAGGGAGAGTGACGCGCCATGGCCAAAGATGATGTTGTCGTCGGATTTATCGGGCTCGGCACCATGGGTGGCAGGATGGCCACCAACCTGCAAAAGGCCGGCTACAAGGTGGTCGTGCACGACATGCACCGCCAGTCGGCAAGCCATCATCTCCAGGCCGGCGCCGAATGGGCCGCCTCGCCGCGCGAACTCGCGCAGAAGTGCGATGTGATGTTCACGTCGCTGCCGGAGCCGGCCGACGTCGAGGCGGTCGCGCTGGGCAAGGACGGGCTGGTCGAAGGCGTGAAGAAGGGCGCGGCCTATTTCGACCTGTCGACCAACGCGCAGAGCATGGTGAAGAAGATCCACGAAGCGTTTAGCGCCAAGGGCGCCGACATGCTCGATGCCCCGGTCAGCGGCGGCCCCGCCGGCGCGGCCTCGCGCAAGATGGCGATCTGGGTCGGCGGCGACAAGGCGGCCTACGACAGGCACAAGGCGGTGCTCGACGCGATGGGCGACAAGGCCGCCTATATCGGGCCCATCGGCAGCGCGACGGTTGCCAAGCTCGTGCACAACATGTCGGGCTACGCCATCACCTGCGCGCTGGCCGAGACCTTCACGATGGGCGTGAAGGCCGGCATGGACCCGCTCGCACTGTGGGAAGCAGTGCGCCAAGGCGTCGGCGGCCGGCGCCTCACCTTCGACGGCCTGCTCGAACAGTTCCTTCCGGGCAAGTACGATCCGCCGAACTTCGCGCTCAAGCTCGCCACCAAGGACGTCGCGCTCGCGACTCAGCTGGGCCGCGAGCTCGGCGTGCCGATGCGTATCTGCAATCTCGCCTATGCGGAGATGCGCGAGGCCTGCAACCGCGGCTGGGAAGGACGGGACTCGCGCGCCGTCATGCTGCTCGAGCAAGAGCGCGCGGGCGTCAAGATCGCGGTCGATCCCGAGCGGGTGAAGCAGGCGGAGGAACGCGCGAAGTCTACCTGATGCTCGCGCGCGTGCCGGAAGGCGCCGAAGACGCTTGCGGCCTCGCCGCAGCTCAAGGACGCCTATCTGGGCATGGCGTAGCGCCGCGCCAGGGCCGACAAATGCTCCTCGGCCGGACGCTTCTCACCGCGCTCCATTTGCCGGATCAGCGCGGCGACCGCCTCATGGGTTGGAGCCGGGACACCGCACGCGCGTCCCTGATCGGCGATGTAGCCGTTGAAATAGTCGACTTCGGTGCGGCGATTCTTCATGAGATCCTGCAACGTCCCCGAAATGCCGCCCTCACTCATGGTGGCGCGCTGCGCCGCCATCGCGTTCATCGCTTCGGAGATTGCGTCGCCCTCTCCGGCGTCCGCCGCCTGCCAGCGATGCGGCGAGACGCCGAACACCGGCTGAAGCGCAAAGCCCAACCGTTGTCCGACCGCAAATGCTTCCGCTGCAAGCGAGATCGCAAGCCGGCGCGTATCATCCCGGCGATACACCTCGAGGAACGGCAGACCGGCCACGGCGGACAGCCCGGTCGTCATTGTGTTGGCGACCAGCTTCGCCCATCGGTCATCCCGCAGATGTGTCGTCACAGCGGCGGTGTCGATCTTGGATAAGAGGTCTGCGATCGCCTGCGCGCGCGGGGTATTGCGCCCGTTCAACTCTCCGACCTTGAAGACGGGAGCCGGCGCACCGCGACGGCGAGAGCGTCGAACCCGTCCCGGCTGCATCAGAGAGACATCGAGCGTGCCGGCGATCGCGCCGAGCGTCCGCTCGCGCCCGACAATGCCGGCGACGTCGTCCTCGACGAGCGCGTTCTGCATCGTAACGATCGGCGCGCCTTGAACGACATCGCCCAGCAAGGCGGCCGAAGAGTTCGTGTCGTAGAGCTTGACGCACAGGAATGCGAATGCGGTCGGCCGGTCCGCGAGTTGTTGGGCATCCGAGATGTGCAGGACGCGAGGCCGCGCCGTCATGACGCCTTCGGGCGTATCGATGATCAGCCCGTCGGCGCGGATCGCGTCGACGTGGTCGGGCCAGGCATCCACCAGCGTCACCTCCAGGCCCGCCACGCTGAGCATTCCCCCGACGTAGCTCCCGACGGCGCCCGCGCCCATGAAGACGATCGGCCAGTTCTCGCCGAGGGTCATTCGGCCTGGATCCCCGCGCGCTTGACGATATCGGCAAGCTTGTCCTTTTCGGCCGCGATGTATTTTTGGAACGCATCGGCGCCAAGCTCGCCGGGTTCGAGACCCATCTCGAGGAATCGGGCGGCGGTGGACGACTCGCGCAGAAACGGCACCACCGCGCCCTCGGCGCGCTCGATCACGTCGCGCGGCGTGCCGGTGGGCGCGACCAGCCCCCACCAGGAGCCGACGTCATATCCGGTCAGGCCTTGTTCGGCGACAGTCAGCACGTCCGGCAGGACCGCCGAACGCTTGCCGCTCGCGACCGCGAGCGCGCGGACCGTACCGGATTTCACGTGCGCGATCACCGGCGCCATCGACATGAAGGACATCTGCACCTGGCCGGCAACGAGATCCGCAAGGGCCGGCGTGTCGCCGCGATAGGGGACGTGCGTAAGCTGCACGCCCGCCAGCGAGGCGAACAGCTCGGTCGCAAGGTGCGGACCGGCCCCAACTCCGGAAGACGCGTAATTGAGCTTTCCGGGATTCGCTTTGGCGAATGCCACGAGCTCCGTCATCGAGCGCAGCGGCACGGAGGGATGAACCGCGAGCACATAGGAGCTGCGGGCCGCGAGCGCGATCGCGCTGAAGTCGCGTACCGGATCGTATGGCAGGCTCTTGCGCAGGCTCGGCGCCAGAACCTGCGCGCTCGACATCATGTAGAGCGTGTAACCGTCGGGGGGCGCCTTCGCCGCCGCCTCCGCGCCGATCACGCCCGCAGCGCCCGATCTGTTGTCGACAACGATCGTCGCACCAAGCGTCCTTTCCATCGCCGCAGACACGGCCCGCGCAACGAGATCATTGGCGCCACCCGCCGGATAACTGACCAGCATCCTGACCGGGCGGGTCGGCCAGGGCTCCGCCGAATAGCCGTGCGACACAAACGACGCTGCCGAAACCGCATTGAGTCCGGCAAGCACCGCACGGCGACTGAGCATCTTTTTCATGAGCTGCTCCGGATGGTAGCACTCCGCCGACCAAGCTAGTGCGACGGCTGCACCAATTCGACGAGGAAGCCGGCCGTCGATTCAGGATCGATGAACGCGATCTTCGAATTTCCGTGTCCGGTCACCGGAACTTCGTTCAGGAGCTTCGCACCCTTCGACTTGAGCTCGCTCAGCGCCTGCACGATGTCGTCGACCTCGAGGCAGATATGAAACAGCCCCTGCCCTTTGCTTTCGATCCACTGCGCGGTCTTGGAGGTGGCATCGTCGCTCTGCAGCA
>JAXDNZ010000005.1:0-7931 GCA_034669185.1 Hyphomicrobiales bacterium | reverse complement strand
CTACGTCGGCCTGCCGCTGGAGGAGGAATAGAGAACGCTCGTGGTCGTCATGTCCCGCTTTCGCGGGTGGCGACGACCGGGAGAACGACTGTGTTTGCCACGCGGGTCGCACTATATGATTGTCGAGCAGAGGAGCAGGCCATGCCCATCGACGACAAGACACGCACCGAGCTCGAAGCCGCCGTGTACCGGCGCCTGGTGCAGCATCTGCGCGAGCGCACCGACGTGCAGAACATCGATCTGATGAATCTCGCCGGCTTCTGCCGCAACTGCCTGTCGAACTGGATGAAGGATGCGGCCGACGCGAACGGCCTGCCGATGAGCAAGGACGAGAGCCGCGAGGCGGTCTACGGCATGCCGTTTGCCGAATGGAAGGCGAAGTACCAGAAGGAATCTTCGCCGGCGCAACAGGCCGCGTTCGAAAAAGCAAGCCATAAGCACTGAAACCGCGCGCAACTGGCCCGCGTGCTGTGTGTTGCTGTGGATGACGGGGCTGCTTTGCGAATGAGGCGGCTCGCGCCTTGACCTGAGCGGCTCCTGCTCGGAAACCTCCGCGCAGGTTTACGCTCAGGAGTGCCCCGATGGCCAATGCCGCTGTCCACGACGATCCGCCGGCCACCCGCTTCGCCAAGGATCACCTCAAGGCCTTCGTCGAGCGCGTCGAGCGGCTGGAGGAAGAGAAGAAGACCATCGCGGACGATATCCGCGACGTCTACGCGGAGGCCAAGGGCAACGGCTTCGACGTCAAGGCGCTGCGGCAGGTGGTGCGCCTGCGCAAGCAGGACGCCGACGAGCGCAAGGAGCAGGAGGCGATCCTGGAGACCTACCTCCAGGCGCTCGGGATGCTCTGACAATTCTGCGGCTCATGCGCGCGAAAGCGGGCATCCAGTGCTTGAGTATTTGAAGAACTGGGTCCCCGCGTTCGCGGGGACGAGCGGAGGTGAGAGTTCAGCGCAGACTGGCCTGGCGTGGTCGGCCGAAGTCGACCGTCGGCAGGAACGACACTGCAGGCCCGTCGAACCTGATCGAGTCCAGCCCGTCATACGGATCGTCCCGGAACGTCAGTGCGAGGCTCGCTGCGGGCTTGAGCATCAGCGACTGGACGCCGCGCGCGTCGAACGGGCCGTACATCGTCACGCTTGAGTAATGCACGCTGGCGCTGAGCGTTATGCTGCGCATCCACGGATCGTTATAGCGCTGTCCGGGCTTTGCCTGGACCGCCGGCTTGCCCGGGGTCTTGGAAATCTGCGTGGTCGCGGCTGCCGGCGCGGTCGCCCGCGGCTGCGCCATCGGGGCGAAGAGCGAGGCGGTACGCTGCGGCTCGGGTGCGGCCGCCGCCGCATAGGCGAGCGCGGTTTCCGGCGCCACGCGATCATTGGTCTGGCGCTGGTCGATGTCCTTGAGCCACGTCTGCATGCTGGCGGTGGTCTCGGTGGGCGCGGCCGCGCGCACCGGCGCCGGCGGTCGCGGCGCCTCGCCAAGCGAGAACGGCGTGGAGGACGCGGAGGCGAGCGCGAAGGCCTGCTGGGCGTTCGGCGCGGACGCGACCACGACGGGCTTCGTCTCGGGCTTGCGCACCGGCATGCGGGTCGCGGCCGGACGGACGGTCTCGGATTCGTCGTCGTCGGTACTGGGCGCTGCCGGCATGCGGCGCCGCTCAGCTGAGGCAAACCGCGTCGCGGGCTTGCTGGTCGACATCACGCGCGCGAGCATGTCGGGCGCCATGCGCGGCCAGTGGCGCACGCTGCCGGTGTCCAGATGGACGAAGGGCGAGCCGGAACTCGGGTAGAACCCGACGCCGCCGCGCTGCAGGCGCAGCCCGGCGTAGCGCAGTTCTTCGAGCGGTACGCCCGGAATGTAGAAATCCATCGCCTTGCCAAGCATGTGCTGGCTGAAGCGCGCGACGCCGCTCGAGCGGGCGCGCAACATCGCGTTGGTCTCGGGCGAGCGATAGGACGAGATGATGTGGATCGGTTCGGTGGCGCCGACCTCGCGATAGACCTCCCACAGGATATCGAACAAATGGGGGTCCATCCGGGTCTGCTTGTCGTTGCGCCAGTCGCGCAGGAAGTGGTTGAGCTTGGCGAGCGCGTCATCGTCATACTTGCCGTCGCGCTTGAACGTGACGGTGAGCGCGGCCTCTTCCTCGCGATGGGTGTGACGGAACGTCAGGGTTCGCGTGTCGCCATTGGCGATCGCGTTCTGCAGCGTGCTGTTGGCGCTCAGCAGTGCGAAGGCGGCAAGCCCGAAGCACTGGGCCGCGCGCAGCGGAGACAAGAATGAATAAGCCTGCAACGATAGGCGACCCGGCACGTGCAATCCCGCGTTAAGACGTCGACAAAGAACTGACGCGGCTCCCCAGCCGCGTGCGTTTGGTTAGCGCAGTCTTGTCGGGATCGGTTAACGCGTGATTAGCGCAGGCCCGGTCCCCCCTTAACCGACATGGCTAACGGGGGACTGTGGCGAAAAATAGCCTCAATCTGCCAAGCCCTTCGGGCATGGTTAACGCGCCCTCAGCGGGTGCGGTCCATCCAACTGTCGGGCCGCGGTGGCGCCGGGAAGGCGTCGGCCCGGGTCTGCCGGCGCTGCTGCCGGGTCTGGGTCGGCTCCGGCCGGATCGGGTTGCCGAACATGCGGTCGAAGAACGATTGCCCGGTGTTGTCCCCAAAGCTGTTCGGCAGGCGTACCGACGGGCGGCCGTAATTCGGCTGGGAGTGCTCGATCGGGAGTTCGGCAACGCGCTTGTCTTCCGCCTTGAGCGCTACCAGCAACCGCTGGTCGCGGCCGTACACATCTTCGCGGATTTGTAGCTTGCCGTGCTCGTCGACGAAGGCGGTCTGGTAGGTGATGTGCACCGGGATCGGGGTCGGGAATTTTATGTCGATCTCCGAATGCCCGTACATGCTCTTGATCTTGTCCTGGGTGTAGCCCTGGTTCGGCAGCGCGATCCCGAGGAGAATTTCGGCGTATTTGGACGGATCCTGCACCCGCATGCAGCCATGGCTGTAGGCGCGCCTGGACTGGTTGAACAGGTGCTTGTCCGGCGTATCGTGTTGATAGACCAGGAACTTGTTCGGGAAGTTGAAGCGGATGCGCCCGAGCGCATTGCCTTCACCCGGGGGCTGCGAGATGTGCACCGATCCGTCGCGGTTCTGCGACAGCCTCAGGCCCATGCGGCTGAGCACCGTCGGATCCTGTTTCAGCGCCGGCAGGTACTCGTTGTAGATGATCGACGGCGGCACGTTCCAGGTCGGATTGACCGTGATGTACTTCATCGTCTCGGTGAGCAGCGGCGTCGGCTTGCCCGGCTGACCGACCACGACGCGCGTTTTCCAGATCGAGGCGCCGTCCTTGTAGACCTGCAGCGTGTAGTCCGGAATGTTCAGGACGACGTGCGCCTTGCCGAGATCGCGCGGCATCCAGCGCCAGCGCTCCAGATTCGCCACGATGACTTCGGCGTCGCGCGCCGTGTTGCGCTTGCCGTTGAGCGCGTCGATGGTCGCCGCGGTCAGCCGGCCATTGGCCTGCAGGCCCTTCTCTTTCTGGAACGCCCCGACGGCGTCGGCGAGCGGCTTGTCGTAGAAGATGTCGCCCTTGACGGCGGCGACGCCGAGCCGCTCACGCAGCGCGGGCACCCGCTCGTCCTCCACCAGGAGGGCATTGCCGCGCTTGTCCTTGCCGAGATCGAGCACCGCCCCGTGGGCGATCCGTCCGGCATTCGGATCGGCCTTGCTGTTGCGCAGTTCGGCGAGCTTCTCGCGCAACGCCTTGTAGCCGGCATGCTGCGGGTTGTAGCTCCGCAGCGCGGCATCGGCATCGCTCGCAGTCGCGAGCTTCGCGAGCACTTCGGCCGGCTCCGGCGGCACGAGCGTGTACAGGATGTCGGCGCTGACGCGCGAATAATGCACGCGCCCGACCTGCGCATGGCGCGCATAGGTCAGCGCCGAAAGCGTCAGCCGCAGTTCCGCATCGGCGAGCGCCGCAGGCTCGGCGCCGGCCTTGATCGCGGGCGTCGGGTAGTCCGCCGCTTCGAGCCCGTCGTCGCCGGCATCGTTCAGGCGCGCGGTCGCGGCCTTTGCGCGCGCGTTGGCGGCGCCGTTCTGGATCCAGAGCGGTGCGTAGCTGCGTGCCGAATAGAAGGCTTCGATCGCCGCGCGGTCCGCCTTGCGATCGGTCATGCGGGCGAGCCTGGTGGTGATGAGTTCGCGCAGCGCATCGGCGGTGGGCTGATCGGCCGTCGCGACGGCGCTTGCGGCGGGCGTCTCAGGCGCCGGGGTCACGGCTGCCGCCGGAGCCGCCGGGGCAGGCTGTGCGGCCGGAGCGGGCTGCGCGGCCGGCTCGGTGGCCTGCGGCGCCGGCAGAGCTGCCGTGCTCGTGGCTGACGGCGCTGCCGGGACGGTCGCGGTGGCGGGGCCACCGACATCGGCGATCGAGGGCGGCGGAACGTCGGCTGCCTCCGGCATCGGGACCAGCGCGTCGATGTCGGGATCGGCTGCGAATACGGGGGCCGCGCAGGCGAGACTCAAAACCAGGGCAATCGCCGTTCCGGTGCGGATGCGGTCGAAACGCAGGCCATTCATGGCGCAAGTCCTCATTCCCCGTCGGATTTTTGATTGATCCGCCCCTGTGTCGCGTAACCGGGGAGTCCGCGACACGTTCCACCTTGCGGCAGACATCATGCCAATTCGCTAGCAGAATCAACTGCGGCGAGTCGTCTGACTGCTCAAATCCGCGCTATTGGCCGCGACTGTTACTCGACCGCAACGTTTTCCGCCTCAGTCTCGCCAGAGTCTGTCCCGAGCCCGATATCGTCGAGCTTGCGGTAGAGCGTCGAGCGGCCGATCTTCAACCGGCGCGCGACTTCCGACATCTGCCCGCGATAGCGTGCGATCGCAAATCGGATCACCTCGGTTTCGATCTCCTCCAGCGGGCGCACGTTGCCGGCGGCATCGAGCAGCGCCAGCCCATCGGGTGATGTCGCGGCACCCGGCGCGGCGTCATGCGGACTCATCGCTGGTGACGGATCAAGGATCATCGGCGCGGCGCTTGCCCCGGCATCCGGAGTCGTATCGCCAAGGGGAGGGGATAGGGGCGTCATCGGGCGCGTCACCTGTACGGCGATCTGCGGGAACTCGGTCGCGCCGATCTCGTCGCCGTCGGCGAGCACGACCGCGCGGAACACCGCATTCTCGAGCTGGCGCACATTGCCGGGCCACGGGTGCGCGTTGAGCAGCGAAAGGGCGGCGGCCGATACGGTGCGGATGCGCTTTCCTTCCTCGGCACTGAACCGCACCAGGAAGTGGCGCACCAGGTCGGGAATATCCTCGGGCCGGTCGCGCAGCGGCGGAACCGTGATCGGAAACACATGCAGGCGATAGAACAGGTCCTCGCGGAAGCGGCCCTGCTTCACGTCGGCGATCAGGTCGCGGTTGGTCGCCGAGATGATGCGCACGTCGACCTTGACGGGCTTCTTGGCACCGACCGGATCGACCTGGCCTTCTTGAATGGCGCGCAGCAGTTTCACCTGCGCGGCCGGCGGCAGTTCGCCGATCTCATCGAGGAACAGCGTGCCGCCGGAGGCCTCGACGAACCTGCCGGTGTGGCGCTCGGTCGCGCCCGTGAAGGCGCCCTTCTCGTGCCCGAACAACGTCGACTCGACGAGGTTCTCTGGAATCGCGCCGCAGTTCACCGCGACGAACGGCTTTGCCCGCCGCTCGCCCGAGCCGTGGATCGCGCGCGCGATCAGCTCCTTGCCGACGCCGGATTCGCCCTCGATCAGCACCGGGATGAGCGAGGCGGTCGCCTTCTCGGCGGTGCGCAGCACCGTCTGCATGCGCGCGTTGCGCGTCACGATGTCCCGGAAGGTGAGCGTGCCGGAACGGCTGCGCTTGAGGCGCTGGAATTCGGATTCGAGCGTGCTCGCGGTGAGCGCATTGCGCAGCGAGACCTGCAACCGCTCGGCGCCCACCGGCTTGACCACGAAGTCGACCGCCCCGGCGCGCATCGCCGACACCACCGTGTCGATCCCGCCATGGGCAGTCTGCACGATCACCGGGACCGCCACGCCCGCCTCGCGCAGCTTGCCGAGCACGCCGTAGCCGTCGAGATCGGGCATCACGAGATCGAGCACGACCGCGTCGATGCGCGCGCCGTCCGGGCCGGTGAGCAGCGCCGCCGCGGCGTCGCCGCCATCGAGCGTGACCGCCTCGTAGCCGGCGCGCGCGACCATGTTCTCCAGCAGCCGGCGCTGCACCGGGTCATCGTCGACGATCAGGATCGTTTAGGGCATGGCAATTCCTCAACGGCCCTTTGTGCCGTTTTGGGGCGCACCATGGCGGATGCGGCTTAACGCCCTGTTAAGGGGTCACCCGCTGGCCGTAGCCCGGCTTGAGCATCGCGAAAGCCGGGTCCTGCCGCGCATTCCTGCCCGGGTTTCGCTCTGCTCAACACGGGCTACGGCGCGTCGCCGCCGCGGCAGTTGAATCGGCCGACCGAAGGGCGATATGAGGCGCGACCTCTCGCCCTTCGGAGCCCGCATGTCACCCGCCCGTGCCGCCGTCCGCAAACCCGCGGCCAAAAAAGACGCCAGCAAGCCGGCCTCACGCCTCGGCGCCTTGCCCGAATGGAACCTGGCCGACCTCTATCCGGCGATGGACGCGCCCGAACTCAAGCGCGACCTCGCGCGCGCCGATGCCGACAGCGTCGCGTTCGAGGCGGACTACAAGGGCAAGCTTGCCGCACTGACCGCGGCCGGCAAGCTCATCGAAGCCGTGAAGCGTTTCGAGGCGCTGGAAGACCTGCTCGGCCGGCTCATTTCGTACGCAGGCCTCATCTATGCGGGCAACAACACCGATCCGATGCGCGCCAAGTTCTACGGCGACATCCAGGAGAAAATCACCGCAGCTTCGTTGCACCTGTTGTTCTTCATGCTCGAGCTCAATCGGCTGGACGATGCGGCGCTCGAAGCCGCGATGCGCGATTCCGCGCTCGGTCACTATCGGCCGTGGATCGAGGACGTGCGCAAGGAGAAGCCGTATCAGCTCGAGGATCGCGTCGAAGAGCTGTTCCACGAGAAGTCGGTGACCGGGGCGGGCGCCTGGAACCGGCTGTTCGACGAGACGATGGGCGCCCTGCGTTTCAAGGTGGATGGCAAGGAGCTTGCGATCGAGCAGACGCTGAGCCTGATGCAGGACGCAAGCGAGCGAAAGCGGCGTGCCGCCTCGGAAGCGCTCGCCAAAACGTTCAAGGAAAATCTGCGCACGTTTGCGCTGATCACCAATACGCTCTCGAAGGACAAGGAGATTTCCGACCGCTGGCGCGGCTTCAAGGACATCGCGGACTCGCGGCATCTGGCAAACCGCGTGGAGCCCGAGGTGGTGGACGCGCTGGTCTCGGCGGTGCGCGCCGCCTATCCGCGGCTGTCGCATCGCTACTACAAGCTCAAGGCCAAATGGTTCGGCAAGAAGACGCTGCCGCATTGGGACCGCAACGCGCCGCTGCCCAAGGTCGAGAGCCGCGTGATCGGCTGGGACGAGGCGAAGGATACGGTGCTCACCGCCTACGGGGCGTTCTCGCCGCGCATGGCGGACGTGGCGGAGCGTTTCTTCTCGCGCAACTGGATCGATGCGCCGGCGCGGCCCGGCAAGCAGGCCGGCGCGTTCTCGCATCCGACCGTGCCGTCCGCGCACCCTTATGAGCTGCTCAACTATCAGGGCAAGCCACGCGACGAGATGACGCTCGCGCACGAGCTCGGGCACGGGGTGCACCAGGTCCTCGCCGCCCCGACCGGCGCGCTGATGGCGCCGACGCCGCTGACGCTCGCCGAGACGGCGAGCGTCTTCGGCGAGATGCTGACCTTCCGGCGTCTTCTCGGAGAGACCACCGACCCGACGCAGCGCAAGGCCATGCTCGCCGCCAAGGTCGAGGACATG
>JAXDNZ010000004.1:0-5209 GCA_034669185.1 Hyphomicrobiales bacterium | reverse complement strand
TCATCGCGACGCCGATCAGCGCGATCTGCAGCACCGAGACGGCCGCCACCGTGGGATCGATCTTCCACTCGAGATACTGCAGGATCGCGATCGGCAGTGTCGTGCGACCTGCGCCCACGAGAAAAAGGCTCATTTCGAGATTGCCGAACGACATGACGAAGCCGAACAACGCACCCGCGACGATGCCCGGCCAGATCGCCGGAACGGTGACGCGGCGGAACGCGGTCCACGGCGGTGCGCCGAGATTTTTGGCGGCTTCCTCGACCGACGGGTCGAAGCCCGCAAGGCTCGCGATCACGAGACGCGAGGCCCACGGAATGACGATGAGGGCATGCGCCGCGATCAGCCCGAACGTCGTGCCCAGCAGCGGCAGACCGGTCGCGATCTCGGTCTCGATGTGAAAGACATAGATCGATGTGCCGAGCACGACACCAGGCACGATCAGCGGCATCAGCAGGAGCGTGCTGACGGCGCCACGCCCCCAGAACCGCCGGCGAGCGACCGCAAGGCCCGCCGGCACCGCGAGCGCGAGCCCGATCACGGTCGCCGCCACGGCGACCTGAACGCTGAGCAGGAATCCGCCGACGAAGCTCTTGTTGTTGAACACCGCGCTGAACCATTGCAGCGAATAGCCTTCGGGCGGGAAGGACGGGATCTCCTGACGGAAGAAGGCAAGCCATGTGACCAGCGCAAGCGGCAGCAGAATGAAGCCGAGCGAGAACGTCGCAATGCTGTTGAGCGCCCATCGCCCGATCCGCATCGGACGGCGCGGTCGATGCGCGATCTCCGCAGGCCCCTGATGAACGACTGCGGACGACATCGTCAATTCAGCCGGTTCTTGTGGAACTTGCCGCCCTTCATGATCGCGGCCAGATGCTTGCCTTCCTCCTGCAACAGGCCGAGGTTCTTCAGCGGATCACCGTCGATCACAATCATGTCCGCATAAGCGCCGGCCTTGAGCGTGCCGAGCCTGCCGTCCTGGCGCAGGATGCGCGCTCCGATCGTGGTAGCGGCGCGGATGATCTCGATCGGTGACATCACCTCGCTGCGGATCATGAACTCACGGCTCTGTTCGACCTGCAGTGCGCCGAGAAGATCGGTGCCATAAGCGACTGGAACGCCCGCGCGCTTGCAGATTTCGAGCGAACGCAAACCGCCGTCGATCACCAGGTCGTTCTTCGCCAGCATGTCGGGCGTCATGCCGAACTCGGCCGCGCGTTCGCGCATCGCGTAATAGGTGACGAGATTCGCGATCAGGAACATGCCCTTCTCTGCCATCAGCTTGGCGGAAGGCTCGTCGATCAGGTTGCCGTGCTCGATCGTGCGCACACCGGCGTGTGCGGCCCGCGTGATCGCTTCCGGCGTATACGCATGCGCGCAAACGTAGCGGCCGAACGCCTGCGCCTCCTCGACGGCCGCCGCGACCTCGGCCGGGCTGAATTGCAGGCTGTCGAGCGGATCGTAGGGCGACGCGACCCCGCCGGACATCATGAGCTTGATGTGGTCGGCTCCCTGACGCATCTGCTCGCGCACGGATTTGAGCATCTCCGATACGCCGTCCGATTGGCGCATCCCGAATCTCATCGCGTCGCAGCAATGGCAGCGCATGCCGAAGTCCGTGCGCCGGCGCGGATCGCTGTGCCCCCCGGTCGGACCGATCGCGGCGCCGGCGATGAACAGCCGCGGCCCCGGGATGTCGCCCTGGTCCACGGCGGTCTTCATGCCCCAGTCGGCGCCGCCGGTGTCGCGCACGCTGGTGAAGCCGCGGTTGAGCATCGCGAGCATGAGCCGCGCGGCACGCGCGGTCATCAAGGTCAGCGGAACAGCTTCGAGATAGCGAATGTTCACTTCGCTCAGCATGACGTGAACGTGGCTGTCGATCAGGCCCGGCATCACCGTGCGCCCGCCGCAATCGATGACATCCGCCCCATCGGCCTTGATCGGCTTGTCGGAAACCTCCTTGACGGCGTCGCCCTCGATCAGAAGCTCGAAGCCGCTCTGCAACTCGCCGACCTCGGGCTCGAGCAGACTGAAATTCCGGAACAGAAGCTGCGCCATAAATCCCCCACGTCGCGATAATTGGACAACGCCACGCAGACGAGCACAAGGGAGCGCTGGTTGCGGGCTCCCGGTCAGAGCTGGCCGCCGTCGCCCCACATTTCCAGCAAGCCGCGATACCCCCGATCGTCATAGCGCGACAGCAGAAATGCCGGAGCATAGTCGGGCAGCGCGGAACCGGTGATGTGGCGCGCGATCAGATCGCCGCCCGCGCATGACGCCATGACGCCGAAGCCCGAATAGGCGCAGGAAACATACGCGCCCTCGACCGGCAGCGGGCCGATCAACGGACGGTTCTCGCGCGTTTTGACGTAGTAGCCGCCGTCGATATAGGGGCGCGTCGCTTTACCGTTGTAGCCCTTGAGTGCCGGCACCATGGTCGACATGCCGCGCAGCGCGATCTCGGCATAGTGCGGCGCTTCGGGCAGCGGGAATACCGGATCGACCGCTTCGCCGTGATGATTGAACAGGATGATCGTCGCTGACGCTCCGTCGGGGCGACCGTGGACGCCGGCTGGAAACTTGCCGAGAAACCACTCCGCCTCGCTGTCGCCTGCAAGTGCGGCGCGTTCGTCCTCGCTCAGCGGCAGATACTGCTCATCGAGCCAGATCATCATCGGCGCCGAGCGCGGTACGCCGCCGAGCGTATCGCGAAAGCTGACCTTGTGATGCCGTTCCGCGAAAATCGGCAGGTCGATGCCGATGAGCTGCGCCATCTCCTTCTGCATCGGCCCGGCCGCAAGGACGACATGCGTCGCTTCCAGCGACTGGCTCTCGTCCCCCTGCTGGACCTGAACGGAGCGGACTCGTCCACCGTCCGCGTCGATTCCGACGACGTGGCCCTTGGCAACCTTCACGCCGTGCTCGCGCGCCGCTTCGAGCATTGTCATTCCAAGCTGCTGCGCGCTGAGCCAGCCGGCCCGGCGCGCATGCGCCACCGCGGCCGTCTCCGGCGCGAAGTAGGGAAAATGCCGGCGGATCAGGCTTGCATCGGTGATCAGATCCGCGCCCGCGAGCGGGAAGTCGAAGCCGCGCTCGGGCGACGGCTCATAGACACTCGATGGCGTGTCGTGAATTCGCGCAGCGCCGCCTCCGCGCGCCTCAGCGGTCGCCGCCATCGTTTGCAGAAACGGGATCTTGGCAGGATCTGCGGTCGCAAAGGCGTAGCCGCGGCGGTTCAGATTGATGCGATTTCGGGTCGCGCGTGCGATCTCCTCGATGAGATCGATGCTGTGGTTCATGAAGGCGGTCATCGCCCGATCCGGGCCGGGCCACCAATTGCGGTAGGCTTCGGTCGATTTGTCCGAGGTGAGCGACAGCGGGTTTCCGGGCTCCACTATCACCACGTCATCGCAACCGTGCTCGGCCGCCAGATAGTAGGCGGCCGCGACCCCGGCGATGCCTGCACCGCAAATCACGATCCTGGATGAGCCGACCATGGCGGTTCTCTTCGGCAGGCGGGGCCTGCCACCATAGCGGCGAACAACTTTGTCGCAATCCGGAAGCGCTGACGTTGACCGTGTCGCGCTAACCTGTTCTGCTTATTTGAAAGTCTGGCCTCTTGCCGGCCCGGGAGGGCGGGTGCGGCGAAGAGAATGCTGGCCGATTGGAGGGGGTCTCCACATGGACGAGCAAGCGCTGCGCGGTCTGATCACTGACGTAAAGGACGGCAAGCTTTCGCGCCGTGGTTTCATCAATCAAATGATCGCTCTGGGACTGACCGGCCCATTGGCGGTCCAGATGCTGACCTACTCGGGCGTTGCGCACGCCCAGGTGAAGCCTGTTTACAAGCCGACGAAACGCGGCGGCGGCGGACCGCTGAAAGTCCTGTGGTGGCAGGGCGCGACGCTCCTCAATCCGCACTTTGCGATCGGCACCAAGGACCAAGACGGCTCGCGCATCTTCTATGAGCCGCTCGTGAGCTGGGATCCGGAAGGTGTCATGTTTCCGGTGCTCGCAGCCGAAATCCCCGATCTGGAAAACGGCGGTCTCGCCAAGGACGGCAAGTCCGTCGTCTGGAAGCTCAAACAGGGCGTAACGTGGCACGACGGCAAGCCGTTCACGGCCGACGACGTCGTGTTTAACTGGGAATACGCCAAAGACCCGACGACGGCCGCGACCACCAGCGGCTCGTATCAGGACATCAAGGTCGAGAAAGTCGACGACCATACGGTGCGTGTGCTGTTCGACAAGCCGACACCGTTCTGGGCCGACGCTTTCTGCGGCGTGCGCGGAATGATCATCCCGAAACACCTGTTCGCCGACTACACCGGCGCCAAGTCGCGCGACGCGCCGACCAATCTCAAGCCGGTCGGAACCGGTCCGTACAAGTTCGTCGACTTCAAGCCGGGCGACATGGTGCGCGGCGAGATCAACATGAATTACCACGTCGCCAACCGCCCTCACTTCGACTCGATCGAGATGAAGGGCGGCGGCGACGCCGTGTCGGCGGCGCGCGCCGTGCTGCAGACCGGCGAATACGACTACGCCTGGAACCTGCAAGTGGAGGACGAGATCCTGTTGCGGCTGGAGAAGGGCGGCAAGGGCAGAACCTACCTGGCCTTCGGCGGCAACATCGAGCATATCGGTCTCAACTCGACCGACCCGTGGACCGAGGTCGACGGCGAGCGGTCCAGCATGAAGACCAAGCACCCGCTTCTGTCCGACAAGGCGGTGCGGCAGGCGCTTGCGCTCCTGATCGACCGCCAGTCGGTGCAGGACCACATCTACGGCCGCACCGGTGTCGCGACCGGGAACTTCGTGAACAACCCAAAACGGTTCGCCTCACCCAACACAAAGTGGGAATTCAACATCGACAAGGCGAACCAGATCCTCGAAGACGGCGGGTGGAAGAAGGGCCCGGACGGCATCCGCGCCAAGGACGGCAAGAAGCTCAAGCTCGTCTATCAGACCTCGATCAACACGCCGCGCCAGAAGAACCAGGCAATCGTCAAGCAGGCCTGCCAGAAGGCCGGCATCGACATCGAGGTCAAGGCGGTAACGGCCTCGGTGTTCTTCTCGTCCGACGTGGCGAACCCGGACACCTACACGAAGTTCTATGCCGACCTGCAGGAATACAGCAACGGACCGCAGCAGCCCGACCCCGAGGTGTTCCTGCGCCAGTTCCTGTCGACGGAAGTCGCGACCAAGG
>JAXDNZ010000003.1:0-12306 GCA_034669185.1 Hyphomicrobiales bacterium | reverse complement strand
ATGCGCAACGCCAGCTCCGGGTCGAAAGCTCCGGCGGCAACTATGCCGACGTGAAGGCGGATTTCTATTCGCGGCTGCAGGACATCTACGGGCAACCCGGCTCGTCTCTGGCGCTCGAGACCGTGTTCAACAACTTCACCGGCGCAATCCAGTCGCTTGCCGCCTCGCCGGATTCGCCCTCGGTGCGCAGCGGTGTCCTCAACGCCGCGCAGGTCTTGGCGCAACAGCTCAACGGCATGAGCGCAGACATCCAGGCGCTGCGTACGGATGCCGAGGGGGCCTTGAGCGACGCCGTCAACCAAGCCAATGCAGCCTTGCAGCAGATCGCGCGCATCAACCGGCAACTCGCGGGCTCGTCCCAACAAGACGCAGCGACGGCGGCGCTGCTTGACCAGCGCGACAGCTACATCGATCAGCTTGCGACGCTGATGGATATTCGCGTCGTCGCGACGGATCGGAACCAGGTCAATATCTTCACGAACTCCGGGGTTCAGCTCGCCGGGTCGAGCGCCGCAACGCTCAAATTTGACGCCAAGGGGTCACTCGACCCGAACGCGCAATGGAGTGCCGATGCCACCAAGCGCGCGGTTGGGACGATTTCGCTCGTGGAGGCGGCGGGCGCTAGCGTGGATCTCGTCGCGAGTGGTGCGTTTCGTTCCGGCAAGATCGCAGCCTATCTGGAAATGCGCGACCAGATCCTGCCGCAGGCGCAGGATCAGCTCGACCAGATCGCTTCGGCGATGTCGCGCGCCCTATCCGACAAGACCACAGCCGGTACCGCGGTTACCGTAGGTCCACGCGCCGGTTACGACGTCGATCTTGCATCGCTGCTGTCCGGCAACACCATCGACCTCACCTACACCGATACGGCGACGAACACGCAGCACAAAATCGCGATCGTGCGCGTGGACGACCCTGGGGCGCTGCCGCTGTCGGATGCCGCGACCGCGAGCGCGAACGACAAGGTGGTCGGCGTGTACTTCGGCAACGGACTCGCGTCGGTATTGACGCAGATCACCTACGCGCTGGGGCCGCTCGGATTGCAGTTTTCCAACCCGGCCGGGACGACGTTGCGTGCGCTCGACGACGGCAGCGTCAACAAGATCGACATCAATGCGATGTCGACAACCGCGACGCTGACATCGCTCACCGGCGGCGGTCCCGAGATACCGATGTTCACCGACGGCATCGGGGCGTTTTCCGGCGCGATGATGTCGAACGCAAATCAGAGCCTCGGCTTCTCCGCGCGTATCGCGCTCAATTCGGCGTTGCTCGCCGACCCCTCCAAGCTCGTCGTATTCCAGACCTCGCCGCCGACGGCGGCGGGCGATACGACGCGACCGAATTTCTTGCTCGATCGGCTAACGAATGTGCGCTTTGACTTCATGCCACAGGCGGGCGTCGGCACTGCGAGCGCGCCATTCAATGGCACGCTCGATGCCTACATCCGTCAGATGACGAGCCAGCAGGCGGATGCGGCGGGTGCGGCCGACAGCCTGAAGCAAGGCCAGGACATCGTCGTCAACACGTTGCGTCAGCGCGTCGCCGATCAGTCGGAGGTCAACGTCGATCAGGAGATGACAAAGCTCCTGAACCTGCAGATGGCCTACGGCGCGAACGCCCGCGTGATGACGACCGTGCGCGACATGCTCGACATGCTGATGAAGCTGTGAGGATTTGAATGAGCATTACCGGCATCGGGCAGCGCACGCCCGCGATCGCGCAGAGGCTGGTCGATATGCGATCGCAGTTGACCGACTTGCAGCGCCAGCTCGGCAGCGGCAAGAAGTCGACGACCTATGCGGGCCTCGGCATCGAGGCCGGAATTGCGATAGGCCTGCGCCGCAACCTCTCGGCGATGGCTGGTTACGCCGACACGATCACGAGTGTCGGCACGCGCATCAGTCTGCAACAGAGCGTGCTAGGTCGCATCGCCAATCTTCAGCACGACGTGAAGGGCGCAACCGCCGCGCCGTTCGAAATCGACAATAGCGGGCAGACAACGGCGCAGCGCTCGGCCTCTGGGCAACTCGACGAGATCCTCGGGCTCCTCAATACTCAGGTCGGCGATCGCTATCTGTTTTCGGGTCGCGCGCTCGACAAGCCGGCAGTCGAGTCGACCGATCACATCCTGAACGGCGACGGCGCACGCGCGGGGTTCAGGCAGGTGCTTGCTGAGCGCGCGCAAGCCGATCTTGGTGCCAACGGCCTCGGCCGGCTGGTGATCCCGCCGGCCGCGGGATCGCAGGTGTCGATCTCCGAGGATCTTCCAGGATCCGTATTCGGCTTCAAACTTGCGAGCGTCAATTCGACGCTCAGCGGCGCGACCGTAACCGGCCCGACAGGTGCGCCGCCGGACATCACCGTCAATCTCGCCAGCAATCCGAACGCCGGCGATGCGCTTACTTTCTCTTTCAATCTTCCGGACGGGACGAGCGAGACGCTGACGCTGACCGCGACCACCGCTTCGCCGCCCGGCGCGGGCCAGTTCGCCATCGGGGCGAACGCAGCCGCGACCGCGACCAATCTTCGGGCCGCATTGACGGCCGGCGTCGGCAAGCTCGCCGCGACCTCGCTGACCGCGGCGTCGGCGATGGCCGCGGCGCACGACTTCTTCGACGTCGGCGCGGGCCAACCGCCGCAGCGTGTGTCCGGATCCCCGTTCACCGCCACGGCGTTGACCAACGGCACGGCCTCGAACACGGTCACCTGGTACACCGGCGAGATGGGCACCGATTCCGCGCGCGCAACCGCCGTTGCGCAAGTCGATGACCACCTCGGTGTGGCCTATGGCGTGCGTGGCAACGAGCAGGCGATTCGTTCGGCGGTCGAAAACATCGCGGTCTATGCGGCGACGACCTTTTCGGCGAGCGATCCGAACGCTTCGGGTCGTTACGCGGCGCTCAATCAGCGGCTTGGCGCGGCGCTCGACAACCCGCCCGGACAGCAGAGGATCGAAGACATCCAGACGGAGCTCACATACGCGCAGACCACGATGCAAAGCGCGAGCGATCGCCAGCAGCAGCGCAAGTCGACGCTGCAGGGGATGCTCGAAGGCATCGAAGGCGTGTCGCAGGAGCAGGTCGCCTCGCAGATCCTCGCGCTTCAGACGCGGCTGCAAGCCTCGCTACAGACGACCGCGATGCTCTATCAGATCAGTATCGTGAATTATCTCTAGGCGCCGTTTACGCCCGGCCGAGCAGGCCGGCGGCAAGCTCGCGATTGATGTTGATGAGCGTGCCGAGCTTCTCGCGTTTCGGCTCGGCGGCCAGCGCGACCGTCTGGTTCATGACGAACATGCCGAGATTGGCGACGTTCTGGCGGATCAGCGCGGGCAGCGGATTGTCCTCGCGCGTCACCGAGACAAGGAAGATCGACCAGAGCTTTCGGTTGTAAAGCAGCGCCTCGTCGAGTTCGCCGTTTCTCTGTTCCCAGCCGTCACGCACGGCCTGCAGGCGGGCGGCTGCTTTGAGCAGGAGATTCGCCTCAAGCTCGCGCGGGCTCGAGGTCTGCTTAGCCACCTTGCCGTAAGCTTGGGCCGCGTGCTGCATTGTCGATCAATTCCTGCTCGTACGTGATCAATTTCTTGGCTTCTTTCAATGCCTTATAGAGCTCCCCTGTTAAGATATGATTATTGATAGCCTCGATGTACGGCCAGGTGCTCGGTGCCGCCTGCACGATGTCGCGCATCAGCGAGAAATAGATGTCGTGATGCGTCTGCGGCTCGCGCGAGGTGTACATCATCTGGACCGCGAGATAGATGCGCCGCGCCGGCGAGTCCGCGCGGTCCGGCGTCATGATGTCTTTCTCGCGCAGGATCGGGGCGACTCCTTCGATCAGGAGGCGCGTGCGCTGATCATGATTGGTGATCACGCTGTCGCCGATGATGACGCGCTCGCCGGGCTTGAGCTCCACCTTGAGGGCCATATGGCACCCTTTGCGCGTTGAGACTGTTTCCGCGATCGTTCGCCGACAGCGTTAACAAGCTGTGAACGAACGTCGTTAACGATTTGTTACCAGGCGGCGCCCGACAGTCGGGTGCATGCAATCACTTGATTCTTCGCCTTCGATCTCGCCGGCGCAGGCCGCCGAGCTCGCGCGGATCGACACGCTCGTGGTCGCAGGCCGCGCCTGCGGGAGCTGCACGCTCTGTTGCAAGGTCGTAAGCATCCCCGAACTGGACAAGGCGGCGGGCGAATGGTGCCGTCATTGCCGCCCGGGGCGCGGATGCGGCATCCATCTGACGAGACCGTTCGTCTGTCGCGGTGCCTATTGCGAATGGATGGTCAGCAAGGGTCTCGGTCCGGAATGGAAACCCGAAAAATCGAAATTCGCACTGTTCAAGACCAACGGTGGGCGCCGTCTCACGGCTCATGTCGATCCCGGTTATCCGTCCGCGTGGCGCCGCTCGCCATACTACGAGAACTTCAAGCAGTGGGCGCGCGAGGCCGCGCAAAAGACCCCCGACATGCACGTGGTGGACGTGATGATCGGCGAGCATTCGATCGTCGTTCTGCCCGACCGTGACGTCGATCTCGGTCTCATCGGGACCGATGAATTCATCCGGCTGGACAAGCGCCTCGGCCCGGGCGGCGAGGTCATCGACGTACACAAGGTCAAGCGCGTCGCCGAGCCGGCCTGACGCCAGCCGTTTCCAGCGGCACAAAAGCAAACGGCGGGGCTTGCGGCCCCGCCGTTCTCGTCTTGTTGGTGACTGTCGGGATCAGCCGAACAGGCGCAGCACGTTCTGATCGGCCTGCGCGGCGAGCGACAGGGCGGTCGAAGAGAGCTGCTGGCGGGTCTGCAACGCGAGCAGGTTCGCGCCTTCCTCGTTCGAGTCGGCCAGCACCAGGTTGTCGGCGCCGGTCTTGAGCGTGCTGATCATGGACTTGGTGAAGTCCTGGCGGGTCTGCACCACCGACAGGCTCGAACCGAAGGCCGAAGCCTGCGACCGCAGGGTGTTCAGCGCGTTGCTCAGGTTGGTGAGCGCGTCGCCGAGATCCTTGTCGGTCTGGAACGAGTTGGTGGAGGCGGATACGCCAAGGCCGGACGCGTTGAACTTCACGCCGGTGATCGACTGCGAGGACGTGCCCTTTTCGTTGAACACGACCTTCAGGCCGTCGCCGTTGAGCAAGTTGACGCCATTGTACCCCGAGTCGGCCGCGAGTTGGTCGATCTGGGTGCGTAGTGCGTCGTACTGGCTCGCGAGCGAGGTACGGGTGGCGTTGAGTGTGCCCGCCGCCGTGGTGCCGGCGACGAGACCAAGCTGCGCCGGTTCGCCCGCAACCGCGGTACCGCCGCTCACGACGGTGTTCGTGCCGGTTGCTTCGAGAAGGACCTTGCCGTCGCTCGAAAGCTCGGCCTTGACCTTCAAGCCCGACTGGTTGTTCACCGCATCGAGGAAGTCCTGCACCGTATTGGTCGCCGCCAGCGTCAGCGTCGCCGTCGTCGTGCCGTCGCTGACCGTGATGGTCTTGGTGGCGGTGAACGTGAAGGACGAAGACGCGGACAGGCCGGACACCGTGCCGGTATACTTCGCGGTCGAGCTAGTGCTCTGCTGAGCCTGCTGGGCGATCGCCTGCGCGCTCTGGACGAGCTTGGTCAGAGAGGTGATGCCGTTGTCGGCCGCCTGCAGGGTCTGCACGGCGTTCGACACCGAGTCCAGAAGCGAGTTCAGGTCGCTGGCGCGCGAGTTGAGCGACTGCGACGTGAAGAAGTTCAGCGGGCTGTCGAGAGCGGAGTTGACACGCTTGCCGGTCGCGAGGCGCGACTGCGTCTGCGAGATCAGGTTCGCGGTCGATTGCAGCGCGGACAAGTTCGACCGCACTGATTTGGAGAGAATGATATCAGCCATTGGGTAGCAACCTTCCTGGTGTGTTGGCAGTGCCATCCCGACCGCTTCGGATCGGGCGCGCTAACATGGCGGTGCCGCGCTAATGCAGGTTGAACAAACATGGTTAATTTGACGTAACAGACGCAAATTTTGCGTGCGGCCGTAGGTGGCGTAACGCAACCTCGAGTTTTATCATGTGCGAAAGCGCGCTCACAGCGATGTGGCGCGGAAGCGAGAGCGTCGGGGCAATTCGAGACCGTCAGGCGGTCGTGTCGAACGCCTTCTCGCCATCCTGCTTTTTTTCGAGGGTCGCCCGGGCATAGGCGCGCAGCCGCAGCATCGCTTCTTCCGGCACCTGACGGATCACCCGGCGCGAACGCTCGTCGACGACACGGTAGATCACCTCGCGGCTTTGCGGATCGAGAACGATTTCGCGCTTTCGCGAGTCGTCGGTCGCCGGCGCTTGGGCGGTGTCGGACGTCGCAGTTACGGTCTTCGCCGGAGCAAGCTCGGTCGCGACCGCGTTCGGCACCGCTGCGGGGCGCACGTCACCCATCTGGGCCACGCTTGGCGCAGGCTTGAGGGTCAGGCCGGTGTCCATGTCAGCCTCCTGCCGGTGTTCTACCGGGCAAGGGCCCTTTCCAGGGCTTGGCCGACGCTAACGGGCGAGCCTTAAACTGACGTTAGGGAATCTGGTTAATCGGGACGGTTGTTATTTGCCCGCTTCAGAGCGTCCGGCTGATCGACACCGGCTGTGCCGCGCCTTTCGGCGGAGCGGTCGGCCGGCCCGACATGCCGTAGGTCTGCGGCGCGGCCTTGCGGGCGACCTCCGCCGCGGCGCCCCGGATCAGACCTTCCGACACTGCGTGCGCGGTAGCGAGCACGGTCAGGTTGATCTGCAGGAGCGCATTGAACGTGTCGTGCTGCTTGCGCAGCGCAGCGAGCAGGTCCGGAACTTCACGCGAAATCACCGCGAGGTTCGCCTTCACCTGCGCGGTGTCGGCGATATAGAGGCGTGTCAATTCGGTCTTGGTCGTTTCGAGCGCGGCGGCGTCCTTGAGCTTCCCTGCGCGCACGAACGCCGTCTCTTCCCCGACGGTCGCGACGAGGGCGTCCATCGCGGCGAGCAGATGGCGCACCAGGTTCTCGGCTTCAGCGGCGGTGTCGATCTTCGCGGCAGGGGAGGGCGCGTTCATCTCAATGTCTCTCACTTCGAGCGGGCTTCCTGCTGCGCGATCAGCGCGCGGTAGACGTGATCGCCGAGCCCGATGCCGCCGGCCTTGGCAAAGGACTTCGCGTATTCGTCGGTCAAGAACGAGCGCCACACGCCCGTCGCCTTGCTGCCACCGAACGGTCCCTCGCCATCGACGCCGGTGAACATCTGGCTGAACATCGAATTGAGAAACACCTGCTCGAAGTCGGTCGCGGTGGCGCGCGCCTTTGCGGCGACGCCGGGTGCAAGTTTCGTCGCGATCCCGGATGTGAGTGTGGCGGCGATGCCGGGCGACAGCTTCGTCGTCATGCTGGGCGGTAGCGTCGACGCCGCGAGCGCGGGCCTCGGACCGATGGCGGATGCGCTCATCACATCACCTCGATGTCGGCCTGGATCGCGCCGGCAGCCTTGACCGCCTGCAGGATCGCGATCATGTCGCGCGGGCCGATGCCGAGCGCGTTGAGACCGTCGACAAGCTGTTGCAGCGACACGCTTTCGCGAACCAGAGCGAGCTTGTGATTGTCCTCCTGAACGCCGATGCGCGTGCGCGGCACGACCCGCGTCCGCCCGCGCGAGAGCGGCGCCGGCTGGCTCACCTGCGGCGTCTCGCTGATGCTCACCGTGAGATTGCCTTGCGCGATCGCGACCGTGGAGACGCGCACGTCGCGCCCCATCACGATGATCCCGGAACGCTCATCGATGATGATCTTGGCCGGAAGATCCGGCTCGATCTGGAGCTGCTCGATCTCGGTGATGAGCGCGACGACGTTGCCGGCGAACTGCTTCGGGATGGTGAGCGCAACGGTGGACGGATCGATCGGCTCGGCGGTCGCCTGGCCGATGAAGTCGTTGACCGCGGAGGCGATGCGCTTGGCCGTCGTGAAGTCGGAGTTGCGCAGCGCAAGCCGCAGATTCGGCAGGCGATTGAGCGCGAAGTCGATCTCACGCTCGATGATCGCGCCGTTCGCGATGCGCCCGTTCGTCGGAACACCCTTCGTGATCTTGGAAGCATCGCCTTCGGCCGAGAAGCCGCCGATCGCGAGCGAGCCCTGCGCGACCGCATAGACGTTGCCGTCGGCGCCGAGCAGCGGCGTGACCAGCAGCGTGCCGCCCTGCAGGCTCTTGGAGTCGCCCAAGGCCGAGACGGTGACGTCGATGCGCGTGCCTTGCGTGCCGAACGCCGGCAGATTTGCCGTCACCATGACGGCCGCGACGTTGCCGGTGCGCAGCGTCTGTCCGCGGATGTTGACGCCGAGGCGTTCGAGCATCGCGGTGAGCGACTGCTTGGTGAACGGGATGTTGTTGATGGTGTCGCCGGTTCCATTGAGGCCGACGACCAAGCCGTAGCCAATGAGCTGGTTCTGCCGCACGCCCTCGACATTGGCGAGGTCCTTGATGCGCGAGGCCGCCTGTACCGGCGCTGCCCCCGCGAAAGGCGCCAACGCGACAGCGAGCGCGACAAGGCCGCTGATGATCTTCATCGATCTCTCCCCGTTGCTTGGACGCGCCTCTCCCAAGGCGCGCCGCGCAACCGAGGAAGACCATGCCAGCCGCGTGCCAGAGGTCGTCCGACTCAAGCTATTGAAAACGCCTGATGTTTTTCCGGCGCCGTTGCGACGCCCAAGGCCATCCTTGCCGCTCCCGGCAGGATTTGCCGGGTTGTTAACCGCGCCTTAACCATAAACCGCCGAGGCTGTTCCAAAGGCGATACCATGCGGATCTATGGAACGAACGCAGCCAACGCGCTGGCGGCGACGCCGGCCGCGAAGCGTTCCACCTCGGGCACGTTCAGCCTCGAGACCGAGACCGCACGCGGCGCTGCGGCAAGCGGTGCTCCGCGCCTGATCGGCGGCATCGATGCGCTGATCGCCCTGCAAGGGTTTGAGGAACCGGGCGAGCGCCGCCGCCGCGCGGTCAAGCGCGGAAGCGCCGCGCTCGACGCGCTCGACGCGCTCAAGCTCGGACTGCTCTCCGGCGCGCTCGATACGGCCGCGCTGGCGCGGCTCAAGTCCGCCGCCGCGGCGCTCGGCGAACGCTCCGGCGAGGCCGGACTCGACACCGTGCTTGCCGAGATCGAACTGCGGGTCGAAGTGGAACTCGCCAAGATCGGCATGCCGAAGGCCGGCAAAACCGCCATTTGACGGGCATTTTCTCGATTTTTTGCAGCGCGGCGCCGCCCGGCCCGCCGATCGCTTCAATGAACGACTTGGCTGTTGTCGCGGCGTTGGCTGCCCGATATAAGCTCGCCGCGCGAGGGGAGACTCGCTGGTCCCAGTGCAGGAGTCGGGATGTTGCGGGAGAAAGAGAAGAAGCAGCTTCGGCCGGCCGAGAAGAACGGCCATAAGGCCGAGAAGCACGGCCAAAAGGCCGAGAAGCACGGCGTCAACGGCCTGAACGGTTATCGGCCGACCGACAAAGAGCCGTTCATGAACGAGCGACAGCGGGATTACTTCCGCATCAAGCTCATGACCTGGAAGGACGAGATCCTGAAAGAGGCGCGCGACACGCTGCAGCATCTCCAGGACGAGAACGTCAATCATCCCGATCTCGCCGACCGCGCGACATCGGAGACCGACCGCGCGATCGAGCTGCGCGCACGCGACCGCCAGCGCAAGCTGATCGGCAAGATCGATGCCGCGCTCGCGCGCATCGACGACGGCACCTACGGCTATTGCGAGGAGACCGGCGAGCCGATCGCGCTCAAGCGCCTCGAGGCACGCCCGATCGCGACGCTCTCGATCGACGCTCAGGAGCGTCACGAGAAGCGTGAGAAGGTGCACAAGCCGGACTGAGTACCCGGCTGCGCCGGATGAGGAAACGCGCACGCACGACGTAGCGTTCTGTCGCGCCCGCATGACGTTCCCAAAGGACACGCGGCCCCCGGCAGGGGAGATGCCGGAGGCCGCGTTTGGTCGCTGCTCCATTGCGCGCGAAGGAGCAGCGGGGAGCTCTTGAACAATCAACTTAGACAAACAAGCACAGACGCAGATCATGCGATCCCGGGTTCCGCGTCGCTTCGCGACGCTTGGCCGGGTGTCGATCAGAACGGCAACAACACATCCAGTACCTGCTGGCCGTAGCGTGGCTGCTGCACGTCGGTGATCTGACCGCGGCCGCCATAGGCGATGCGCGCCTGGGCGATCTTGGTGGAGTCGATCGTGTTGTCGCTTTCGATGTCCTCCGGCCGCACGATGCCGGCGACGATCAATTCGCGAATCTCGAAGTTGACGCGGATCTCCTGCTTGCCTTCGACCACGAGATTGCCGTTCGGCAGCACCTGCGTGACCACGGCCGCGACGTTGGTGAGCAAGGCTTCCTGGCGGTTCACCGAACCCTTGTTGTCGGTCGAGGCGGTGGAATCGGCGGTCAGGATGCGGCCGGGCAACACCTGCTGTGCCTTGGCACCCAGCAGCTTGCTGCCGGCGAAATCGGTAACGCCGGAATCCTCCTTGGAAGCGCGGCTGCGCTGCGTCTCGTTCGCGATCGTGGCATTGTCGGAGATCTTCACCTTCACGGTCATCAGGTCGCCGACCTGCATCGCGCGCTGATCCTTGAAGAACGCACGCGAGCCGTTGCGCCACAGCGAGTTTGGATTGTAGACGGCGGGCTGCGGGGTCGGCATCGGCATCTGCACCGGCTTGTAGCCAGGCTGCGCGGTCGGATTCTCGATGGAGGACAGCGTCGGCTGTTCGCCGATATTCTTCAGCCGGTCGATGGCCGAGCAGCCGCCGAGCATCACGGCAACGCAGGCGATCGAGACGGCGGGCGGGACACGCGTGATAATCATGACGCTCACTTGAGTTCGGGTTTAACGTTTCGTGTCGTCTGCTTTTGCAAAACGCGACGGAGCTGAACTGACGGTGACGCGGCCGGGACCGGTGACGGTCCCCTGAACGGTGCGTTTGGTCTCGGTGTTCTGGACGCTGACGGTGTCGCCTTCGGCGCCTGAGTCGAGCGCCTTGCCGCGCAAGGTCACCACGATGCCGGGCACCTGATAGGACAGCGTCACCGTCTCGTTGCGCTGCACGAGTTCGGGTTTCATCAGGTCGGCGGTGCGCAGTGCCGCGCCGACGCGGACCGGCCGGCGCGCCGCGAGGCCGACGACGTCGCTTGGCTGCGCGACGGGCTCGCCGGTCAGCTCGGACTTCGGGCGGCGCTCGATCGTGACGTCGGAGATCTTCACCACGTCGCCGCGCGCGAGCGCGCGCGAGACCGACGCGATCTCGACCGTTTCCATCGCGGTGCCGGTGTAGCGCCAGGTGCGGCGCGCGGCGTCGGAGTCGGCGATCTCGAAGGTGAGATCGAAGCGGCGCGAATAGGCGTCGTAGCTCATGCGCGCGATCACAAGGTCCGCCATGACGGTCGGCTCAAGCGCGATCGGCCGCACCTCGCGGTCGAACACGAGCTTCAGGTTCTTCGCATCGCCGAGCGTGTTGCGGCCGGCGAGCGCGCGCGCGATACGCGCTTCGAGATCGTCCACCGCGATCACGCGGGCGGCGCGCCTCACGGTGACTTCGGTGATATCGCGCGCGTCGACCACGATGAGGCCGTGCGGCATCACGGCGTCGAGCACGCGTTGCGCCGGAAGCGCGCCGGTGCGTCCGAGGTCGGGTGCGCGGAAAATCGGCGTGGCAGCTGCGGGCCCCGCATTGGTGACAAGGTCGCCGATACGCACGACCTCGCCCGAAACCGTGACATCGCTCTTGAGCTGCGGTGTTGCGGTCATCTGCGCGGCGGCGGGCGACGCGGCGGCCGCGAGCAGCAGGATGGAGAGAGCAGTGCGGATCATGTCCAGTCCTCAGCGCATCATCGTGGAGGTCGCTTGCAGCATCTGGTCGGTCGCCGTGATGACCTTTGCGTTCATCTCATAGGCGCGCTGCGCGGCGATCAGGTCGGAGATTTCGCTCACGGCTTCGACGTTCGCCTGCTCGAGATTGCCTTGCTGCAGATTGCCCCAGGCGTCGGTGTTGGGATTGCCGACCTGCGGGGAACCGGAGGCGGGCGTTTCGAGATAGAGGTTGTCGCCGATGCCCTGAAGCCCGGCCTTGTTGACGAACATCGCGAGCTGGATCTGTCCGACCACTGTCGGTGCCGTCTGGCCGGGAAGCGTCGCCGACACCTGACCCTGCGCGTTGATGGTCACGCCAGTCGAGTTCTGCGGAATGGTCAGGCCCGGATTGAGGACGTTGCCCTGCGCGGTGACGATGCGCCCTTGCGAGTCCAGTTCGAACGATCCGTCGCGCGTATAGGCGGTGCGGCC
>JAXDNZ010000002.1:0-4447 GCA_034669185.1 Hyphomicrobiales bacterium | reverse complement strand
AGACTTCGCGCAGACCGGGCGAGCCGGTTTCCTCGCCCATCTCGATCAGCCATTTGGCGTTGAAGCCGAGTTTGCCGCGCTCGGCCAGCACGGCGGCCTGCGCCGCGATGTTGATCGTGTGCTGGCCCTTGTTGTCGACCACGCCGCGTCCGTAATAGCGGCCGTCTTGCTCGGTCAGCGTCCACGGCGAAAGGCCGGATTTCCAGCCCGACTCCAGCCCGCGGATCACGTCGCCGTGGCCGTAGCCGAGCACGGTCGGCAGCATCGGATCCTCGATGCGCTCGGCGTAAAGAAACGGACCCTTGGCCTTTTCCTGCGTGAGCGTGCGGCAGGTGAACCCCAGCACGGTCAGCGCCGGCGCGATTTCGCTGTCGAGATAGCGCGCAAGCTCGGTCTTGCGCTCCGGATTCTGGCTCTCGGTCGGGATCGCAACGCGGCGCGCGAGATCGGTCTTGAACGTGCCATCGTCGAAATAGTCGGTTGCACGGGCGATAGCGGCGGCGCGGGTCATGCAGGTCTCACTCAATTGGCGGAGAGGGTGGGATTCGAACCCACGGTAGACTTGCGCCTACGCCAGTTTTCAAGACTGGTGCCTTAAACCACTCGGCCACCTCTCCAGATGAACGATTTCAGGCGCTTAGCCGTATAGCAGCCGCGAACGCATTGGCAACCTTGCTCCGACGCGGCGCTCACCAGATCGGCGCGATGCCCGTAGACGACCTCAAGGCCAACGTCGACTCTGTTCGCGATTTCCTTTACGCCGCATCCTTCCGCGCGCCGCATTGCCTAAAACTTCGGACAAAACCTCCGCGGCCGCATCCCGGATCATCGAATGATTGCGACCTACGGCCGCCACTGCCTCGTCGCCGACGACGCGCAGATCGGCGAGGGTACGCGCGTGGGAAATTTCGTCTTCATCAGGGACAAAACCGTCATCGGCAAAGGCTGCGTCGTCGGCTCCTACGTCGATATCGAAGGCGATGTGCAGATCGGCGACTTCGTATCGCTGCAGAGCGGCTGCTATCTGACGCGCGGGGTCATCATTGAGGATGAAGTGTTCTGCGGTCCGCGTGTCGTGACGATGAATGACAGAACGATGAGCTACCGGCGCTCCGCTTTGACATTCGAGCCGCGCGCGCCGCGGATCTTGCGCGCCGCGCGCATCGGCGGAGGAAGCATCTTGTGCCCGGCGATCACTATCGGGGAAAACGCCTTTGTCGGAGCGGGTGCCGTCGTCACGCGCGACGTGCCTGATCGTGCGATCGTCGTCGGCAATCCGGCGCGGGTGGTCGGCACCGTCAAAGCCGATGAGATCATTTAGCGGTCTTCGGACCCGGTGCTGACGCTGGCGTCGGCGTCGGCATGACGCGGCTGCCACGTTCCCGCCACAGAATCGCAAGCAGCCATTTACCACCCGCAGCGAGGACTGATTTGCCTCACCCCGGCGCGGCGCTATGTTAACTGTCGTAGGGTAGGGGTCGACCCTTCGGGCCCGACATGCGGGTCGCACGGGAAACGGGGACAGCCTCAGCGATGGGGTACGAAACAGCACGAGCGCTCGCGCGCTTGAGCGTCGTTGCGCTCGCCTGCGTCACGCTCGCCAATTGCTCCTCGCAGTCTCGCGTCAGCAAGCTCGATCCCAAGCTCGGCGTGCCGGCGAGTCCGCGCGTGATCGAGCCCGGCCAGCCGGTCCCGAAGGGTGGCGGTGTCTACCGCGTCGGCAAGCCCTATGTGGTCGCCGGTCGCACCTACTATCCCGAAGAGAACCGCCGCTATCGCGCCGAGGGGCTTGCTTCCTGGTACGGCGAGGATTTCCACGGCCGCCTCACCGCCAATCGTGAGGTCTACGACATGGAGGCGATCTCGGCCGCGCACCCCACGCTGCCGATGCCGAGCTACGCGCGCGTGACCAATCTCGCCAACGGTCGCTCGCTCGTCGTTCGCGTCAATGACCGCGGCCCGTATCACCAGGGCCGTGAGATCGACTTGTCATCGCGCGCCGCCGATCTGCTCGGCTACAAGGGACGCGGCACGACCCGCGTGCGCGTCGAATATATCGGGCCGGCGCCGATCGAAGGTACCGATGATCGGCAGCTGGTGGCAACGCTGCGCGACGGTGAGCCGGCGCCCGCACCCTCCGGCGTGCGCGTCGCTGCGCGCACGCCGCTCGGCGGCCTGTTCGGTCCGACTCCATCGATGCGCAGCGGCGCCCCCGTACCGCAGGAGCGACCTTACGACCTTGGGCAGGATGAGAGATCGCCTTCATTCGACGCGCCGCTCCTTCGTTCGCGCACGTTCGCGGCGCGCGGGCCGGGGCTAAGCGACGTCTCGGCACGCGCCGACGCTCCCTCCGAACCGCCTATGACGTCGCCGGTCAGCGCCTTCGCGCCGATGCGCTATGACGGGACGCAGGCGGTCGCGACCGGCCGCGGGCTCTATTAGCGGCAAAACAGCGCAATCTTTCTGCCCAAGAACCGGTCCTCCCGCTTCAAACCGGGGGTTCCGCGTTTTCTTCGTAACGTTTGGCGGTGCGTTGCGTCCCCGCAAGGCCGATTGGGCTTGGCAAATCCGTGGCCGGATCGATACATCTTTGCTTGAGCGGCAGGCTCAGCGGAGCAATCGGATGCCGGGCATCTCATCGACGTGGCGGATGGCGCTGGCGGGCGCGATGGCCGCCGCATTGACGGCCGCTGCGATGGTGCCCGGCGCCGCTCAGGTGCCGAAGAAAGATGAGACGACGTTCCAGACCTCCGCGCCTTACGCGATCCTGATCGACGCCGATACCGGCACGGTGCTGTTCGAGAAAAATGCCGACAAGCTTAATCCGCCTGCCAGCATGTCCAAGCTGATGACCGTCGAGGTCGTCATGCACGCCCTCAGGGAGGGGCGCATCAAGCTCGACGACGAGATGACGGTCAGTGAACACGCGTGGCGCAAGGGCGGCGCACCGTCGGGCGGCTCGGCGATGTTCGCGGCGATCAACAGCCGCGTGAGGGTCGAGGACCTCTTGCGCGGCGTGATGATCGTGTCGGGCAATGACGCCTGCATCGCGCTCGCCGAAGGACTCGCCGGCAGCGAAGGCGCTTTCGCCGAGATGATGAACAAGCGTGCCAAGGAGCTCGGGCTGACGCAGTCGCACTTCACCAACCCGACCGGCCTGCACGATGCCGAACATCAGATGACGGTGCGCGAACTCGCCAGGCTCGCGCAGCATGTCCAGAAGACCTACCCGGAACTCTACAAGATCTATGCGGAGCGCGACTTCACCTGGAACAAGGTGCGCCAGCAGAACCGCAACCCGCTGCTCGCAGCCGGCATCGGCGCCGACGGCATGAAGACCGGCTTCACCAAGGAAGCCGGCTACGGGCTCGTCGGATCGGCGGTGCAGAACGGGCTGCGGCTGATCGTCGTTCTCAATGGCTTCAAGTCGATGAAGGAACGCGCCGACGAGGCGCGCAAGCTGCTTGAATGGGGTTTCCGCGGATTCGAGGCGCGACCGCTGTTCGCCGAGGGTGAGACGGTCGGCGAGGCCAAGCTTTATGGCGGCGCCAAGGGACGCGTGCCCCTGCTCGGCGCGCAGCCGATCCGGCTTCTCGTGCCGCGCAACATGACCGAAAAGCTCTCCGCGAAGGTCGTCTATTCTGGCCCGATCCGCGCGCCGGTCATCAAGGGTCAGCCGATCGGCGCGCTCAAGGTTTGGCGCGGTGACAACGTTGTGCTGGAAGTCCCGCTCCATGCCGGCGAGGACGTGGCGACCGGCAATCTGACGCAGCGCGCGTTCGACGCGGTCGGCGAGCTCGTCATCAATGTGTTCCGGGCCGGCGTCGATCGGCTGTGAGGTATTCACGGCCTTCAGGAGCGATGTCGGAAAAAGTGGAAAACGGCTTTCCATCCGGTACCGCGGCGAAAACTTGAAAAAGCCCATGCGCGGACGCTTCATCACCTTTGAAGGCGGCGAGGGAGCCGGCAAGTCGACCCAGGTGCAATCCCTGGCGGTGCGGTTGCGCAAGCTCGGCATCGGCGTGGTGGTGAGCCGCGAGCCGGGTGGTTCGGCCGGTGCCGAGGCGATCCGCCACGTCCTGCTTTCCGGGGCCGCGAAACCGCTGGGACCGCATGCCGAAGCCATTCTGTTTGCCGCCGCGCGCGCCGACCACCTGCGGCAGACGATCCGGCCCGCGCTCGAACGCGGTCAATGGGTGATCAGCGACCGCTTCGTGGATTCAACGCGCATCTATCAGGGTGTGCTTGGCAACCTCGATCCGCGGCTGATCTCACGCCTGGAAAAGGTCACCATCGGGGACACCATGCCGGATCTGACCATTATCCTCGACGTACCGGTGACGCAGGGCCTGGAGCGTGTCGCGAAGCGGCGCGGTAACGCCGAGGCCGACCGTTTCGAGGCCGAAGAGTTCGACTTCCACAAAAAGCTGCGCGAGGCCTACCTCGA
>JAXDNZ010000001.1:0-5416 GCA_034669185.1 Hyphomicrobiales bacterium | reverse complement strand
GGCGTCGCGGTCGCGCTCTATGTGGTGCTTGACGGCTTCGATCTCGGCGTCGGCATCCTGTTTCCGTTCGCCAGGCAAGAACGCGAGCGCGACCAGATGGTCGATTCGATCGCACCGTTCTGGGACGGCAACGAAACCTGGCTCGTGCTCGGCGGCGGCGGGCTGCTGGTCGCATTCCCGCGCGCCTATGCGGTGATCATGCCGGCATTCTACCTGCCGGTGATCGCGATGCTGCTGGCGCTTGTCTTTCGTGGGGTCGCGTTCGAGTTCCGCACCGTCGCGAAGACCAGCAAGAAGTACTGGAATGCCGCGTTTGCGGGGGGCTCGACCGTCGCGGCGCTGGCACAGGGGATGATCCTTGGCGGGCTCATTCAAGGCATCAAGGTGGAGAATGGCGCCTTCGCTGGCGGTGCGTTCGACTTCGCGACGCCGTTCGCGGCGCTCTGCGCGCTCGGGGTTACGGCCGGCTACGCGCTGCTCGGTGCCACGTGGCTGGTGATGAAGACCGACGGCGCGGTGGCGGATCGCGCGCGTGCGCACGCCACGCTGCTGTTGTTCGTGGTGCTCGGTTTCATGGGCAGCGTGAGCCTGTGGACGCCGCTCGCGTTCCCGCGCATCGCCGAGCGCTGGTTCTCGACGCCGAACATCTTCTTCCTGTGGCCGGTGCCGGTGGTGACCGGCCTCGTCGCGTTGCTCGCGTGGCGCTGGCTCGAAGCCGGCCGCGACATCCCGCCGTTCCTCAGCGCCATCGCGCTGTTCATGCTCGGCTATCTTGGCCTTGCGATCTCGACGTTTCCGTATCTCGTGCCGCCGACACTCACCGTGTGGCAGACCGCGGCGGCACCCGCGAGCCAGGTGTTCATGCTGATCGGCACGGTGGCGCTGCTGCCGATCATCCTCGGCTATGTGGTGTTCGTGTACTGGCTGTTCCGGGGAAAAGTGCGCGAAGGCGAGGGATATCATTGAGGGCGCATCGATCCCGAAAAGTGGGCACCGGTTTTCGGATCAGATCATGCGCAAAATTTAATTAGGCCGAATCACGGCCCAGCCGATGCGCAGCAGCGGCAACCGCCCCTGCACCGGGCGCGTGAACGCGCGCGGCACCTCCGCCACCATGTCGGGAAAGCGCGCCTTGAGATGCGCCGGCGGCGTGCCGGCCGCATCGGTCGCGGTCCACAGCACGACCGCGCCGTCGCGGCGGACGGCGTCGTCGGAGAGCCACGGCGCGCGCTCGGGCGAGGCATCGACATAGAGGCTCGGCCGGTCAGACGACGCGAAGGCGACCAGCCCGGCGCTGCGCACGTCGCCGACCACGATCGCGAGCGGCTTGCCGGTTCGGCGACGGAACGTGTCGGTGAAGAACTCACCCATCGCGGCGGCCGGCTTGCTCACTTCGAGATCGACCGCCGCCGTCCACGGCAGCGCGATGGTCGCAAAGACGATCATCGCGGGCGGCACAATCAGCAGTCCGAGCCAGACAAGCGCACCGGTGCGCTGGCGGTAAAGCCGGATCGTGTCGCCGGCGAAAACCACGATCGCCAGGCCCGAGAGGATGACCAGCGGTGCGGTGCCGCCGACGGGGGCCGAACTGCGCAGCAGGCCGGCCAGCAGCATCGCCGCAAACACCGGCGCGAGTGCGAACACCGTGACGAAGATCCGGCCTAACCGCTCGACCGGCGGCCGCTCGAACGCGGGCGCGGCCGCTTGTCGTCCGGCGAACACTCCGCCTGCGACGAAAAGCAGTATCAGCAGCCCGGCATGGCTGAGGACGAGGCGCAGCACGAGATCAAGCCAGATCGCCGGCCGCGCCTGCACGCTCAGCGCGGTCGGCAACGTGGCGAAAGGCGACAACGGATTGAAGGCCGAGCGTTCGAGCCAGATGAGCTGCGGGAAATTGATCAGTACGATGATCACCCAGGCGGCCCACGGCCCGATCCCGGCGAGGCGGGCGCGACCTTGCGCGCTCGCGAGCATGAACGCGACGAGGAGCGCCAGCAGGATCAGGCCGGCATAGGTGGTGAGCACGAGCAGGCCGAGCGCCGTGCCGAGCGCGAGCCAGTCGAGGTGCGTGTTGTCGGTGAGCGCGCGATACGCGAAGAGCAGCGCGAGCGCGCTCAACGGCGTCGCGAGCACGCTCGGGCCGAACTCGATGGTCGGCACCGTGAACGCGCTGATGCCGGCCATCAGCAGCACGGCAATCGCCGCATGCGCGGCGCCGACGATGCGGCGCCCGAGCCAGAACACCGCCAGATAGGTCACGATTACGCAGAGCTGCGATAGCAGATAGACGCCGGCGATGCGGCGGCCGGCGAGATCGAAGGCGCTCTCGGCGACCCAGTACGCGAGCGGCGGCCCGTACGGCGAGCCGGTGAGCCATTCGCGGCCGACCGCGAGCACGAGCGGCACGTCGCCCGGCGGCGCGGCGTAGAACAGGGCCGGCACCAGCGTCCACAGCGCGCCCTGCGCGAGCGCTGCGATCCACACCATCAGCGCCGGGCGCGCGCGCAACGCTTCGACGATGAGTGAGACGCGCAGCATCGGCACGCGGGCGTCAGCGACGGGAAAGACAGTCATGGACGAATCCATCGCCTGCCGCCCGTCCCCGCGCAAGCGGGGACCCAGCACGAAATCAAGAGCTGGATTCCCGCTGACGCGGGAATGAGCGAGTCTCTAACTCGCCAACAGGTCCGGTTCACCCGTTTCGGCAGGCGCCGCCGGAATGCCGAGCAGCGCCGCGATCGGCGCGAAGGTGCGGCGGTGGTGCACGCAGGGCCCAAGCCTTGCGAGCGCGTCGAAATGCTCCGGCACCGAATAGCCCATGTGGCGCTCAAAGCCGTAGCCGGGATGCGCGGCGCCGAGCCGCATCATCAGCCGGTCGCGCGTCACCTTCGCGACGATCGAGGCGGCCGCGATCGAAAGCACGAGCGCGTCCCCCGAGATCACGGCCTGACAATCGCAATCGATCGCGATCTTGTCGCGACCGTCCACGAAGACGAGCTGCGGCGCGACCGGCAGCGCCTTCACGGCGCGCGACAGCGCCCAGAGCGAGGCTTGCAGGATGTTGTCGCGCTCGATGCGCGCGGTCGAGCCGAACGCGACGGCGACCTGCGCGGTCGCGCAAATCTTCAGGTACAGCTTCTCGCGGTCCTCGAAGGTGAGCTTCTTGGAGTCGTTGAGCCCGCGCGGAATGCGCTTCGGATCCAGGATCACGGCTGCCGCCACCACCGGGCCGGCGAGGGGACCGCGCCCCGCTTCGTCGCAGCCCGCGACCGGGAACACGCCGCGTTTCATCGCGCGCCGCTCGCGCGAAAACGTCGGGCGAGACGGCTCCTCGTCGAGGGGCAGGCGGGCTGCGGCGGCGCGACTCATGTGCCGCGATCCTGCAAGGATCGGCCGCGGAACTCAATTCCGGTAAGGTTTCGGCCTGTGCGTTCAGTGGAAAATGCGGCCGGAATCGATCGCGATGGTCTGGCCGGTCATCGTCTCGGTGCGGCACATGGTGACGACCTGATCGGCGACATCGTCCTTGTCGGCCGCCTTCTTGAGCAGCGCCGCGCTGGCGGATTGATCGATCTGCGATTTCAGAAGGTTCGCGGTGGCGCGCGTGCCTTCGAGCAGGCCCGGCGCAACGCAGTTCACCAGCACTTCCGGCGCCAGCGCGACCGCCATGCAACGCGTGAGGTGAATGAGGCCGGCCTTCGACACCGCATAGGCGATCGACGAGCCGCCCGGGTGAAGCCCGGCGATGGACGAAATGTTGACGATGCGGCCGCGTCCTTGCTTCTTCATCACCGGCGCGACCGCCTTGATGGCGTGCATCGGTCCGGTGAGATTGACGTCGATGATCTTCGACCATTCTTCCGTGGTCAGGCCGTCAAGATCCTTGAAGGGGATCGCCTTGTTGTACGCCGCGTCGTTGATCAGGATGTCGAGGCGCCCGAAACGCTTCACCACGTCGTCGACGAGACGCTGGATTTGCGTTGGCTTCGTCAGGTCGCACTGGAATTTGTCGGCCTCGACGCCGTGCTTTCGCATCTCATCGGCCACCGCGCCGGCTTCGTTCGCGCTCTGCGCGTAGACGACCGCGATGTTGGCGCCGGCGGCGGCGAGCGCGTGGCAGATGCGCTGCCCCAGCCCGCCATTGCCGCCGGTGACGACCGCGACCGCGTTCTTCAAATCCATTGACGGTGCCTCCCCATGCGCCAGACGTAGCGCGGGGATTTTCCCGGCACCAGCCCTCCCGGCTTAGAACAGGTCGAGCTGCTGAGCCCGCTTCCTGGTCGGCTCGAAGTGCTCGGTGGTGAGCTTGAGCTTGCGCCGGTTCATGCCGAGCCGCTCGCAGGCCGCCTCGAAGCGCCGCCCGATCATCCAAGCGATCGGCCCGGAGCCGATCATGCGCTCGCCCCACTTCGCGTCATAGTCCTTGCCGTTGCGCATGTCGCGGATCAGCTTGAAGACGTGGCGGTGGCGGTCGGGGAAATTCTCGATCACCCATTCGCGGAACAGGTCGCGCACCTCGAGCGGCAGCCGCAGCAGCACGTAGCCGGCCTCGCGCGCTCCGGCCGCATGCGCGGCATCGAGGATGCGCTCGATCTCCATGTCGTTGATCGCGGGTACGACCGGCGCCACCATCACGGAGGTCGGGACGCCCGCCTCCGAAAGCTGCCGGAGTGCCTCGATCCGGCGCGGCGGCGTCGCGGCGCGCGGCTCCATGGTGCGGGCGAGCTTGGGATCGAGGCTCGTGACCGAGAGCGCGACCTTCACGAGATTGCGCCGCGCCATGCGCGCCAGGATGTCGATGTCGCGCGTAACCAGCGCCGATTTGGTGACGATGCCGACGGGATGGCCGGCGCGTTCGAGCACCTCGAGAATGCCGCGCATGATCTCGTACTTGCGCTCGATCGGCTGGTACGGATCGGTGTTGGTGCCGATCGCGATCACGCGCGGCGAATAGTTCGGCGCGGAAAGCTCGCGCTCGAGCAGTTCCGGCGCATCGGGCTTGGCGAACAGCTTGGTCTCGAAGTCGAGGCCGGCCGAGAGGCCCATGTAGGAATGCGTCGGGCGAGCGAAGCAATAGACGCAGCCGTGCTCGCAGCCGCGATAGGGGTTGATCGAGCGGTCGAAGCCGATGTCGGACGAGTCGTTGCGGGTGATGATCTTGCGCGCCTTCTCCTCGGTGACCGTGGTCTCGAACGCGGGCAGTTCCTCGATGCTCTGCCAGCCGTCGTCGAACGCGATGCGTGCGGTCGGCTCGTACCGGCCGGACGCGTTCGACGCGGTGCCGCGCCCGCGCCGCCGGTCGCGGTCGACGCCGGTGCCGAGGAATTCACCCGCGGGCGCGACGGTGCGCGCAGGGATCGGAGGACGCCGCAATGCTGCTGATTGAGCCATGATTATACTCCTAGGGAATAAATAA